>DATNEW010000003.1 GCA_035606695.1 Gemmatimonadaceae bacterium | reverse complement strand
TCCCATCGTGCGCGATCGTCTGCTCTTCTTCGTCGCATCAGAGTTTCAGCAACGCGAAATTCCGGCGCTCGGGCCGCATGTCGACCCCGCGTCGCCGGCCGATGCGAGTCTCCCTGTTCGCGCGAGCGACGTCTCGCGCTTTCAACAGATCCTCACGGCGCGCGGACTCAGCGCCGGCTCCGCGGGAGCCGTCAGCAATCGCAATCCATCGTCGAGCGTGTTTCTTCGTCTCGACGCCCCGTTGTCGCGCTGGAACAGCCGCGTGAGTGTGCGCGGCAACTTCGGACATGCGGACAGCTCCATCTTCGCGCGACCGACTGTGCTCGCGCCGACGAACTGTCCGCCGGCTGCGTGCTTCCCGCTATCGTCGCTTCAGCATTCGCGGTGGGTCGACAAGCGGTCGGGCGCGCTGCAGATCAACACCAACGTTGCAAGCGGCATCTCGAACGAACTGCTCGGCGGATACACGGGCGTCGTTTCGGGATTTCGTCCGACAGTCGAGGAGCCGCTGATACTGGTGACGGTGCCGGGCACGAACGGCGGCTCGGCGGTGCTGCAGGCAGGCACGCACGAGATCGCGACGGGCCAACGAAACGCGAGCTGGACCGCCGAGCTCACCGACAATCTTTCGATGTCGGCGGGCGCGCACCGCCTCACCGTCGGACTGTCATCACACGTGTTCGACCTCCGCGCGTTTCAGTTGCGCGGATCGTACGGCGTGTGGGAGTTCGCGAGCCTGGATTCACTGCAAGCGGGCACCGCATCGCGATATCGCGTCACGCGCGACACGGGAAGCGTGACCGCGGCGTCCGGCAGTTACCACGCGATTTATCTGAGCGACGAATGGGACGCCTCGTCGCGGTTGTTGCTCACCCTCGGCGTCCGCGCCGATGTGTCGATCCTTTCCGCGAAGCCGTCGTACGTAGGCGCGGTCGATTCGGCCTTCCGTCTCCGTACGGACGAAGTCCCGTCGGGCGACGTGCTGTGGTCGCCGCGAGTTGGGTTCAACTACGATGTGACGGGGAAGGGCAACGGCCGCACGCAACTGCGAGGGGGAGCGGGACTCTTCACGGGGCGTCCGCCGATGTTCTGGTTATTCGGCGGGTTTTCCGCCTATGGCTTGGCGACGCGAACACTGCAGTGCGGCGCGCGCGCGGGCGATTCAGGTCCCGCGCCGGCGTTTCGTGCCGATTTTCAGAACCCGCCGATGGCGTGTGCGGGCGGACAGACCTTCGGTGCGACGACGAATGGCGAGATCGACGTGATCGATCCGCATCTGCGCGCTCCGCAGACCATGCGCGCCTCGCTGGCGCTGGATTCGGAACTGCCGTTCGGCCTCGTCGGAACGATCGAAGGGCTTTTCACGCGCGCGATGCACGCCGTGTTCTTTTCGCCCGTGAATCTTCGCGAACCTGCAACGATCGATCGCCGCGGCCGAGTGATGTATGGGGCGATCAACGCGGACGGCACTGCCGCGCCGAGCCGGGTCGCGCCGCAGTTGGGTGACATCGTCGAGATTAGCAACGAGTCTCGAGACAACTCCTACGACGTCACCGCGGTGCTGCGGAAGCATGGCCGGCTTGCCGACATCGATGGATCGATCAGCTACGGGCGTTCCCGCGACGTGCAGAGTCCGCGAACCGTCAGCACGCTGCTCACGGACACCTGGCGCTTCGCGCGTCCCGTTGCCGGCCGCGACGACGACATGGTCCTCGGCACGTCCGACTTCGATCAACCGCTTCGCGTGCGCGGCGCCGGCACCGTTCATTCGCCGTGGCGGACGTTCGGCACCGACGTCACGTTCTCGTACGTCGGCGGCTCGGGACTGCCGTACACGTACGTTGCCGGCGGAGCGCAAGGATACGGCGATCTCAACGCCGACGGAGCCGTCGGAAACGATCCGATCTACATCCCGACGAGCGCGTCTGACGGCGCGGAGATACGGTTCGACGGAACGCCGGCCAACGTGGCCGCGCAACAAGCCGCATTCGACCGCTTCATCGACGGTGCGCCGTGTCTGCGTGTGCAGCGCGGTCGTGTGATGTCGCGCAATAGTTGCCGTTCACCGTGGATGAGCTTCACCAACGTCGCGATTCGCCAGACGCTTCCCACCGTGGGCAAACAGTCGGCCGCGCTCGAGCTCCAGGTGTTCAACGTTCTCAATTTGCTGAACTCTCGCTGGGGGCGAAGCGCGCTGCCGACCGGAGCGACGTTCACGACCACGAGTCAGGTCACGCTCCTCTCGCAGGTTGGCCAGGTGACGGGACCGCAGGCGCAACCGATCTATCGCTTCGATCCCGCGATGTCCCGGTACAGCGACGAAAACGTGGACACGTACTACCAGATTCAACTCGCGCTGCGATACAACTTCTAGAACAAGAGACCGTCGTCGTGCCTTCCACGCCGTCGAAGCGCAGGTTCGTCCTAACTCTCGTGGTCTCGCTTGGCGCTCTCGCGCCGGCGGCAGACGCGCAGCACGCGGTGCGTCAAACGCACGTTTTGATATTGTATCAGCAGCAGGCCGAAACGCGACCGATGGTCGAGTTTGGCCAGCAACTGCGCCGTGCGCTTCGGGTCGAGCTGGGGTCGCCCGTCCAGTTTTACCAGGAAGCGCTGGACTTCGATCGTTTCACCGGACGCGAGCACTCGTCGCCGCTGAAGAACTACTTCGACGACAAGTACGGACGGTTCGGGATCGACGTCATCGTGCCGGTCGGCAGCCGTGCGTTGCGATTCGCGATCGATCATTTGCGGGACGTCGTGCCGAATGCCCCGATCGTGTTCGCACTGTGCGCCGCGCCGCAAACGGATCCGGAGTTGTTGCCCGCTGGTGTGACCGGCCGTCTTGCCGCCGCGTCGCGGTTTGAATCCACCTTGTCGTTCGCGCGCACTCTTCAGCCGGACGCGGCGCGCGTCGTCGTGATTGGCGGCGCCGGCTCGGCCGACTCGATAGCCGTGTCGGCCGCGATCGGTGCCGCGGCGGCTCAACGCGATCCGTTGCCGATCGTCGTGCTGCAAGGGCTCGCGCTCGATACGCTGCTTCGTCGAGTGCACGAGATACCGCGGCGCTCGATCGTCATCTTCGCCAACTATCGCCAGGACGGGCGTGGCGACGCGTTCGAACCGCTGGATATCATCGGCAGCATCGCGCGCGCGACTCCCGCGCCGATGTACACGCAGTTGAAGAGCTACGTTGGTGAGGGCGTCGTTGGGGGCGCGGTCACGCGGTTCGATGACGAAGGCGCTCTCACGGCGCGGCTCGTTGCTCGCGTCCTTCACCGCCGGCCCGGCGCGCCGATGCCGCCCGTCGAAGCGATCGGCAACAGCTACGTCGTGGACACGCGACAACTTCGGCGCTGGGCACTCGCCGGGGATCGGCTGCTTCCAGGAACGGAATTGCTGTTTCGAGAGCCGACGCTGTGGCAACGCTACCGAACGCCGGTGCTGTTCGCGCTTGGCATCATGGCTACGGAACTGCTGCTCATCGGCGCATTGCTGGTGGAGCGGCGGCGGCGCAAGCATGCGCAATCGCAGGCGGACGAACGCCGGCGGTACGCGGATGAAACGAGGCGGCGCATCGCGAAGATGGAGCGGCTGGCTGCCATCGGCGAGCTCGGGGCGACGATTTCACACGAGCTTCGGCAACCACTCGCCGCCATTCGCACGAACGCCGAGACCGGCGCAAAGTTGATGAACCGCGGCGCCGGCGCGGTCGCCGACGAACGCGAGCTGTGCCGCGAGATCTTCACGGATATCATCGCGGACGATCAGCGCGCGTCCGCGATCATCAAACGCGTCCGGGCTCTGGTGCGCGGGGAAGATCTGTCGTCGCGGCCCATCGATGTCAACGACGTGTGTCGCATGGCGGCGCGCCTGCTCCGACACGAGGCGCAGGATCGCGGCGTCGAGCTCGTGTTGTCGCTCGATCCACGGCTGCCTCTGTTCGCCAGCGATAGCGTTCAGTTGCAACAGGTGGTGCTGAACCTCGCGCTGAATGCCCTCCACGCCGCGGAGTCGTCGGCCGATCCTCGCGTCACGATCGCTACGCGTGCCCGCGACGACGACATCGAGATCGCCGTTCACGACAGCGGCCCCGGAATTCCGCTCGATGTCAGGCAGCACCTCTTTGATTCGTTCTTTACGACGAAGCCGGACGGCCTTGGCCTGGGGCTCGCGATCGTGCGATCGATCGTCGAGCGGCATCAGGGACGAGTGCACGCCGACAACGCTGAGGGCGGCGGAGCAACGTTCCGCGTCGTGATGCCTCGGAACGATCGAATGCGATCGGTCGCCGAAGCACGCCGGCCCGCGGTAACGCGCTCGGCATCGTCGGTATCGTCGGTATCGTCCGTATCGAGCGACCTCGTTCGACTGGCGTTTCGCGAATGACGAATTCCTGGGTGGCCATCATCGACGACCACGAGTCGCTGCGGTCGTCGCTTGCGCGCGCGTTTCGCCTCGAGGGAATTCGCGTGGAAAGCTTCGCCTCCGCGGAAGACTTTGTCGGTCGCGCGACGCCGACCGTTCCGGTGTGCATGGTGCTCGACATGCAGTTGCCTCACATGAGCGGCCACGAGCTCATGCACTTTCTCGAGCGAGAGCAACCGCCGCTGCCGCCGACGGTGCTCATCACCGGCCACGATGATTTGTTGGGGACGCTCGACGACTGTTGCACGCCGTACGGGCGTTTGCGGAAGCCGTTCGAGATCGACGCGTTGCTGGCGCTCGTGCTGCCGTTGATGCAAGCGTCCGACGCATGACGCCGGTGTGATTGTTCGCGTGGCGTTATTCGGCGCGCAACGCGACCACGGGATCAACGCGCGACGCTCGAAGCGCGGGAACCCAGCTCGACACGACCGCGACGAGGCCGAGCACGACGACGACCATCAGGTAGGTCAGCGGATCGTTCGGCGTGAGCTCGAACAAAAACGTACGCAAGAGGCGCGTCGCAGCCAGCGCGCCGGCGACGCCGACGATCGCGCCAACCGCGACCAGTCCGATGCCTTCACCGATTACGAGACGCTGAACCCGCGCGCGCTCGGCGCCTAGCGCGATGCGGATGCCGATCTCGCGCGTTCGCGACGCGACGGCGAACGACAACACGCCGTAAATGCCGATGGCGGCGAGCGAGAGCGCCATGAGGCCGAACACGCTGAGAAGCAACGTGCGAAAACGAGCGTCTTCCGTGGCGGCGGCGGTGATCTGCGTCATCGTCTGCATACCGTACAGCGGCAGCTGCGGCGCAACGTCGTGCACGGCGCGTCGAACCTCAGTGCCGAGCGACGCGTCGTCCCTCGACGATCGAACGAAAAACGTAATGCCGGGCGACGGCGACTGCGCGATCGAAACGTAGGCCGTCGGTTCCGGCGCGGAATCGGCACGTTGCCGCACGCCGCCGACGATGCCGATCACTTCGGCATCCGTGATACCGGCAAATCCGCCGAGCGAGACGTGCTTGCCCATCGGGTCTTCGCTGCCGAAGAACTTCTTTACGGCGCTCTCGTTCAACAACATCACCTGCGGTGCGTTTTCCCCGTCCGCGGTCGTGAACGTGCGGCCGCGTTCGAGCGGCACGCGCATGAGCGAGAACCAGTTGGGCGAGACGACGGTCGTGCCGATCAGCGTGTTCATGTCCGCCGGACCGGAGAGAGGCGTACCCGCGCGATGAAAGAACCCGCCGGAGCACGGGCGGCCGGTCAACGGCGCGCAGCTGCCGAGCGCCACGTCTGAGACACCGGGGACTGCGCGGACGCGGTCGAGGATCTGCGAATAGAAGCCGGGCATCGAGTCGCGCGGGACGGAACCTGGTGGCGCCGTCAATTGAAACGTGAGCACGTTGGCCGCGTTGAATCCGACGTCCGTCGAGAGCAGCTTCGCCAGGCTTCGCACCATGAGGCCGGACCCCGCCAACAACACGATCGCCAACGCGACCTCGGCGACCACGAGCGCGCGGCGTCCCGCGCCGCCGCTGCTCGATCGACGATCGCTGTTGAGCGCGCCGGTGAGCGATGCCCGGGCCGCATCGAGCGCGGGCGCGAGTCCGAACAGCACGCCGACGACGAGTGACGCAACCAACGTGAACGACAACGCGCGCAGATCCAACGCGATCGACGAGAACTGCACCGCGCCGAATGCCGCGGCAGCCACGTTCGATGCGCGCCCGACCGCGGCCGGATCGATCGTGCTGAGCGCGCGCACGCCGAGCCACGCAACCGCCACACTTGCGATGGCGCCTGCGAACGCGAGCAGCACGCTTTCGGTCAGCAGCAGCCGAACGAGGCGCGCGCGACCTGCGCCCATTGCCATGCGCACCGCAATCTCACTCCGCCGCGCCGTGGCACGGCCGAGCAGCAAGTTCGCGACGTTGACACACGCCATGCCGAGCACGAGACACACCGCACCGAAGAGGACGAGCAGGGAACGCTTGATCGCGGGATCGATGCGCGCCTCGTCGAGCGGCGTCGCGCCGACCTCCCAGTTCAACTTGCTCATCGGATTGGGATACGCGGCGCCGACGCGCGCGCCGATGGCCGTCGTGGCGGCGACGGCCTGCGCCACGGTCACGGTTGGCGCGCGACGCGCGATGAGGACGAAGTTGAAGTAGTTCGCGCTCAGTCGAGCGGGAGACATCGTGGCGGCGGGCAGCAGCAGGTCCGCCTGCCCCGAAAGGCCGCGAAAGTCTTTCGGGCCAACGCCGATGATCGTCCACGGCTCGCGGTTGATGTCGATCGTGCGGCCGACGATCGACGGGTCGCCGTTGAATCGGCGCTGCCAGAGCCCGTACGAAAGAATTACTTCGTGCGGCGCGCCGGTAGTGTGAGCGTCGAGCGCGCGATCGAAGTCGCGGCCGCGCACGGGAAAGAGACCCAGCACGTGCAGATACGATGCGCCCACATATTCGCCCGCGACGCGTTCGACGTCCCCGCTCGTCAGATTGAACTGCCCGAACGTGTACGGCGCGATGTCCGTGAAGCTCTTCTGCTCGTCGCGCAGCATCGAGAACATTGGATACGACCAACCCGATTCACTTTTCGCCAACGCGCCGTCGGCGGGAATGAACAACGGCAGGCGCATCAACTCGTTCGGTCGCGCATACGGCAGTGGACGCAGCAAGAGCGCGTTGACGGCGCTGAAGATCGCCGTCGTCGCGCCGACACCGATGGCGAGCGTGAGCACGGCCACGGCCGTGAGCCCCGGACGCCGAATGAGCCCGCGGGCCGCGTAGCGGACATCATGCATCACGCTGTCGAGGAATTCACTGAGCTGCATGCGGCGCTCCCGATGGTTGGCGGACGACTGCAGTTGGCGTCGGGCGTCGTCGAGCGACGCGCCGACACGGCGAAGGGCTTCGGCATACGCGCGCTCGGGCGGCGTCCCGCGCGCGACGAGGTACTCGACGCGGCTCGCAATGAGCGCGTGCAATTCTTCATCGGCGTCTCGGCTCGTTGCGCGCCGGTTCAACAGCGGCAGCTGGAAGAGGCGACGGATACCCGGACGGCGATCGAATGACGCCACGGTGTTTCCCCTATTTCGCGCGTTTGTCCGCGAGAATCGCGGTGACGGCGTCGAGCTGGTCGACGAGGCGCGCGGATTCGGTGCGAAGGTAGGACCGTCCGGCCGTCGTGATCCGATAGTATCGGGCACGGCGGCCGTTCTGCGTCACGGCCCACTCGGCGGCGATGAGCCGGCGCTCCTCCAACCGGTGCAGCGCCTGGAGCAGCGCGGCATCGTCGACTTCAACGCGTCCGGCGGAGCGCTCGTCGAGCCAGGTCGCGATCTCGAACGCGTGCATCGGCGTCCAGGACAGCGTTTTGAGCACGAGCGGGTCGAGCGTGCCTCTGAGCATGGCCATGCGAATTCTCTCCTCCTCGTATCTAAGGGTAGGTACGAGGAGGAGAGCGTGCAAGAGCCGAGTTGTATGGATTCCAGCGCGACCGTCGCCGCGCTGAGGCCCTACGAGCAAATCAGCTGGATCGAAGAATCCGCGCGGCGTCGGTGACGACGGCGCGGCGAATCGGCGTGAAACACGCCAGCGCCGCCGTGAGCAGCAGCAGCGCGCCGACGCCGGCGTAGGTCGCGAGATCGGTCGGCTGAATCTGGAACAACACCGAGCGAATGAATCGCGACAGCGACAGCGCGATGACTCCGCCAAACACCAGTCCGATCACGACGATGCTCAAGCCGTCGCGCCCGACCATGCCGATGATCCGCCATGCATCGGCGCCGAGTGCCATGCGGATGGCGATCTCCGGGATGCGTTGCGAAACGGAATAGCCGACGATCCCCGCCAATCCCGTCGCGGCCAGGACCAATGCGACCACCGCAAAGCTCGCGAGCAGCACCGACGTCAATCTCGGCTCGGTCAGCTGTGTGCCCCGGACTTGATCGAGCGTCTGCACGGCGACCACGGCCTGCTGTGGATCCATGTCGCGAATGATGCCACGCAACGCCAGGGCGATCGGCGCGCTCGGCCCCTTGAAGCGCACGAACACGCGCATGTCTCCGGTGGGTATGACCGTCGACGGCATGTACACCTGTTGACCCACGTCATGATCGAGCCCGTTCTGGTGCACGTCGCCGACGATGCCGATGACCCGACTCCACGTCTTGCCGCTGTCGGTCGAGATCCGGGTGCCGATCGGATCGCGCGTGCCCCAGAACGACGCGGCCAACCGCTGACTGAGGATGACGGGAACGTCGGCCGTATCGCGATCGCTCTCGGAGAACGCGCGGCCGCGCACGACGGGAATCCCGAGCGTCTGGAAGTAGCGCGGGCTGACGCTCGTGAAATCTCCGCGCGGACTCTGCGCGCCGGTCGTCGCATCGACGCCCCCGATCGTGAACGCGCGCGTTCGGGTGACGGCGTTGTTCAACGGCAGCGTGCTGGCGATCGCGGAGGCGTCCAGGCCGGGCGTGGACGCCAGCCGCGACATGAGTTGGTCGTTGAACGCCAGCACTCGCTGCGCGTTCGAATATTTAGAGAAATTTAATGTGATGCGGGCGGTCAGGACGTCGTGCCCGTTGAACCCGGCGTCGACGCGCTCCAGATGCAGCAAGCTTCGGCCGACGAGCGCCGCGCCAACCAGCAGCACGAAGGCAATCGCGATTTGCGCGAGGACGAACGCGCTGCGAAGGTGTCCCTCGCCGCGGGTGGCCATGGCGCCCGAATTTCCCTGGCGCAGACGATCGATGAGCAACGCGCCGCCGCGGCCGCGGATGAACGGGACGGCGGCGGCAAGCAGACCGACCAGCGTGACCGTGAGCAGATCGAATCCCAGCACCACCGCATCGATGCCGATGTCGCCCGCGCGCGGGGTGAGGCGCGTGGCGAACGTGCGCAGCAGGCCAAGTCCGCTCCAGGCCAGCAGCGTGCCGAGGACGCCGCCCAGCAGCGCGAGCAGAAGACTCTCAGACGCCAACTGCGAGAACATGCGCAAGCGACTCGCGCCGAGCGCTTCGCGCACGGCCAGCTCGCGACCCCGGCGAAGCTGTCGCGCGATCGTCAGCCCGGCAAAGTTCGCGGCGGCGACGATCATGAGAAACACCGCGGTCGCGAAGAGAATCAGCAACAGCGGTTTCGAATCCTTCGTGAGCTCGTCGTGCACCGTTTCGGTCGTCACGTGCAAACCATTGCCGGGCGGGTACGCCTCCGAGTACAAGCCGTGCAGCTTCTGTTCGATCGTCTGCAGCTCGACTGTTCCCCGCGCCATCGACACGCGCGGCCGCAGGCGGGCGAAGACGGTAGGGAGGCGGGCGGTGCGTGAAGCCATCGCCGGGGGCGCCGAACGGAACGGACACGCGCCGGCGGGAAGCCAGATGTCATTGTTGTCAGGATACACGGGCAGCGGAGGCAGCACGCCGACCACGGTGTGTACGCGATCGTTCATCGTGAACTTGGCGCCGATGACCTTTGGATCGCTGCCGAGCACGTTATGCCAGTACGTGTATGAAAGGAGGACTACCGGCGGCGCGCCGACCTCTTCCTCCCCTTTGCGGAACAGCCGGCCCAGCACGGGCTGTACGCCGAACACTTGAAAGAAGTTGTCCGATACGACACCCGTTTGAAGACGCTGCGGGTCGCCGAGCCCATACAACTGAAAGGACATCGAGTGGTACTCGACGATGGCGTCGAACGCCGTCGACTGTGCGCGCAGGTCCTGAATTTCCGGAATGGAAAAGCGCGTGTCGGGCAGGAGCGACGACGCCTGCCGGACATGAATGATTCGTTCTCCGGAGGCGTACGGCAGACGGCGGAGCAACACGCCCTCGACCATGGAGAAGATGGCCGTGTTGGCGGCGATGCCGAGCGCGATGGTCGCGATCGCAAGGGCGGAGAATAGCGGTGCGCGTCGAAGGCTTTTCATGGATGGAGCGCCGTGAGCTGGCGCGGGTCGGAACCGTCGGGCTTCATGGTCCACACTTGCATGACTCCCGTCCGATTGCTTTGAAAGGCGATGCGTGTTCCGTCGGGAAACCACGACGGCGTCTCATCGAGCGACATGCCGGCGTGTGGCGCCAGCTTCGTAGCCTGTCCCGTGGCGACGTCGACAATCCACAGATGCGCCGTGCTTTCCTCGATGTGTTGGCGATTGTACACGCCGGCTTGAATCACGAGTCGCTTGCCGTCCGGCGCCCAGTTCGCCCATTGGGGCAGCCCGTTGCTTGGATCGAAGTGCGTAACCACGTGATAGTTCGTGCCGTTCGCATCGACGATCGCGATCTGCCCGTGCGATGCGGAGTCCACCACGGTAAACGCGATGTGTTTGCCGTCGCGCGACCAATCGGGATTGATGCCGACGACGGTGCTGTCCGTGAGATCGTGGAATCCGGTACCATCGACGTTTACTACGGCGACGCGCGGTCGCCCGCGGCCGCCATGGAGGAACACGAGCTGCCGGCCGTCGGGCGAGGGACGCAGCTGCAGAGCTCCAGCCATGATTGGAACGGAATGGCTCGAGGGTATCGGCGCTTCGGCCGGACTGCCCGGCAGATCGACGAGCGACAGGTGTGTCGTGTCGTTCACGCGCTGGAAGACGAGCACGCGGTTGCCGATCCACGTCGGCGGACCAAGGTTGACGAAGTTCCGCTCGGCGACGTTGGTGACGCGCCGGTCGCCGCTGCCGTCGGGATGAATGGCGTAGACGTCCCATTCCCCATTTCGCGCCGCACTGTACGTGATCCACTGTCCGTCAGGCGAAACGGACGGCCGCCCACCGCCGGTGTTCATGATTTGCGCCGCGAGGACAACCGGCAACGCCGGCAACGCCGGCACAAACGGGAGTACGGCCAGGGCCAAACGACACACGCGCATCTCGGGCTCCGAAGGAATTCTTTCAACGCTACGGTCGCGCGGCTCGCCGGAGGTCGCCGATGTGTATGGGCTTTGTGCGAGAACCATGACAGCGCCGTTCGCGCGCCCGCCGGCTATTGCGTGGCAGGAGTCTGCGTCCTACGTTGGGTCGACATTCTACCCGAGTGTGCGGGATGCGCAATCTGTTCACCGGCTGGCGCAGACGCCGAAGCAGCGACGACTTCACCGACGAAATCCAATCGCACATCGCGATCGAGACGGATCAACTGATCCGCGACGGTTGGGCGCCGCGGACCGCGGCGGCCGAGGCACGCCGCAGGTTCGGCAACGTCGGACAGGTGAGTGAAGGGTATTATGAGCGAACGCATATCACGCTCCTTGACGACCTGGTTCGGGACGTGCGATATGCGGCGCGGTCGCTGGCGAAGGACAAGCCATACGTGCTCGCCGCGGTCGGCGCGCTCGGCGTCGGATTGGCGGCGAACATCGCCCTGTTCTCGCTCTTCTCCGCGGTAGCGCTCCATCCGCTGCCAGTCGCCGCACCAGACCGTCTGGTGAGCATCTCCCAGGTCAAGCCGCCCATCCGGTTCGGGCCATTCTCGATCGCGGATTATTTCTTCTATCGCGACAACAGCCGGACATTGGCCAGCGTTGCCATCGCGCAGCCATCGCACCTTCGGCTGGCCGGGATTGCGACATCGCCAACGTCCGCGCCGGCGGCCGCGAGTCCCGGTGCGGTCGCCGAGCCGGTGATCGCGCTGTTCGTGACGACGAACTACTTCGAGACATTCGGAACGCGGCCGGTGTTCGGGCGGTCGCTCCGCGCCGACGACGAAGCGGGCAACGGCGCGTTTGCCGCGATGATCAGCGACAACTACTGGGAACGACGTTTTTCCCGCGATCCCGGCGTGATTGGTTCAACGCTCATCGTCAGCGGCATTCGCGCGACGATCGTCGGTGTCACTCCGCGCGACTTTGCCGGGATTCGCCAGGAAGTGCCAGACCTTTGGATCACGCTGTCGGCGCTCGGAGATATTGCCCAGCGCGCGGCGCGCGAATCGAGCGCCTGTTGCGAGATGATCGGCCGATTGGCGAGTCGTTACACCGTGCGCGACGCACAAGCCGAGCTCGCGAATCTCGCCGCCATTCGCCGCGGCGAGCTCCCGCCGTCCGAGCGACAGATGACCGTGACCGTGTCTCCCGCTGTCGCATTCGGACGGCTCGGGGAACAGGTACGCCCGCTCTTCGCCGCGCTCCAGGTGGCCATGCTGCTGGTGCTCTTCATCGCATGCGCGAACGTCGCGGGCCTGATGTTGGGGCGTGCGGCCGCGCGCGAGCGCGAAATTACGGTGCGGCTCGCCACGGGCGCGGGCCGCGGCCGCCTCGTGCGCCAGCTGCTCACGGAAGGCGTGGTCGTCGCGGTTGTCGCGGGACTTCTCGCCGCGGTCACGACGGCGTACGTGCTCGCGACCGTGGCGCGCGTGCTGTCGGCATTCCTGTCGCGCGAGGGCGGCGGCACGCTTTCACTCGCGATTACCGCCGACGCGAAGCTGGCACTCTACGTGGTCGCCGCGAGCATCGCCGCGGGCGTGATGTTCGCGCTCGCGCCGTCGTTGCAGGCGAGCCGCGCCGATCTCGCCGGCGTCCTGCGAACGGGCGGCGGCGCCGGTGCGGGGAAGGGCGTCGGACGCCTTCGTTCCTTTCTGATCTCAGGACAAATCGCGTTATCAGTTGCGTTGCTGATCGCGGCAACCGGACTCGCACGATCGGCGATGCAACTGGTTCGCGCCGATCCTGGCTTTCATGCCGACGGGGTGCTTTCGGTGTGGCTCACCAACCCGCAGGAGCTCGCACTGTCGCCCGAGCGCGCGCGACAGATCGAAGCGGAGGTCCGCCGGCAAATCGCTGCTTTGCCAGACGTCGAATCGCTCGCCGTTGCCTCGCGTGTGCCGCTCGGCGGAAACGTCAGCACGTCGGCGATGCTGCCCGCCGAACGAGCTGGAGATTCTCAGTCCGGCGAGTCAGCGCCCCGATATCCGTACAGCTTTGTCTCCGAGTCGTATTTCGGAACGCTCGGCGTTCCGATCCTCCGCGGCCGAACGTTCACCGCGCAAGACGTGCGGGACAGCGCTTCGGTCGCGATCATCAGCGACTCGATGGCGCGTGCCTTGTGGCCGCGCGGAGACGCCGTCGGAAAGCAAATTGCGCTCAGCGTCGCGCGGCCGAATGCGTTCAACGCCGGGCCGGGATTGAAAGGCACCGCACAGATCGTAGGCGTCGTGGCCAACGTTCGGGGCACGTCGATGACGGAACCGGACGTCGGCGACGTGTATCTGCCCAAGCTCACGAATGAATGGAGCAGCCGGATTCTCGTTCGCACGCACGGCGATGCTTCGACGCTGGCGCGCGACATTCCACGAATCGTGCGAGCAATCGAGCCGGCGCTGCCCGTGTCGGTCGAGGCGATGTCAGACATCGTCGCATCGGACGCCGGCGTCATGACCGCGCGAGTCAGCGCCGGCATTCTCGCGGCCGTCGGGCTCGTTGGCCTGTTACTCGCCTCCGTTGGCGTCTACGGCATGGTGTCGTACGCCGTGCGCCAGAAGCGACGCGAGATCGGCATTCGCATGGCGCTGGGTGCGAGTGGCGTTCAAGTGTTGGTGGGAACCCTGCGTGGCACGACGTCGTGGATTGGCTATGGCGTAGTCGCGGGCGTCGCGCTGGGCGTCGTCGGGATCAAGCTCACCAATGCCGTGTTGGCCGGTGCCGCGATCGCGGCGAGCCTGCTCGATCCGGCGAGCATCATCCTGGTGCCCGCGGCGATTGCGGGCGTCGCCTTGCTGGCCGCCTCGCTCTCGGCGAGAAAGGCGGCGACGACGAACCCCGCGCTCGTCTTGCGCGCGGACGGATAACGACATGCCGCGACAGGTCGCCAAGGAACGCGACGCCCTCATGCAAGGGACGCTCGATCTACTGATCTTGCGAATTCTCTTATTGGGTGAGGAGCATGGACAAGGCATTGCCCGCGAGATCCAGGACCGGTCGAAAGACAGCCTGATCATCGATCATGGCTCGCTGTATCCCGCGTTGCAGCGTCTCGAGGATCGCGGCTGGATCAAGGGTGCCTGGGGGATTTCGTCGAACAATCGGCGCGCGCGCTTCTACTCGCTCACCGCCGCCGGCCAACGGCAATTCAGTGCCGAGGCGGATCGCTGGAATCGGCTGGTGGAGTCGATCGCTCGCGTGATGGGGCCGGAACTGGCGGGATCATGAGCGCGCGGCCTCGACTTTGACGCCGAGCGGTCCCCGCATATATTGGCAGTCGATAGGTCAACCAGTCGGCAGTCTATATATCGGAGCGCTATTGGTGGCGTCGCCGCAAAAATCCGAGCTTCTCCACGGCTCGCTCGATCTCATCGTGCTGCGCACTTTGCGCCTGCAGCCGATGCACGGGTACGCGATCACGCAACATGTGGCACGGCTCACCGGCGGCGTCCTCGCCGCGGAACCGGGGTCGCTCTACCCGTCGCTCGAACGCCTGCAGCGACAGGGATGGGTGACCTCGAAGTGGAAGGAGTCGCCCACCGGACGGCGCGCGCGATATTACACGATCACGCGCGCCGGCGAGCGGCAGCTCGATCGCGGCGTCGATGAGTTCGAGCGCTTCGTCGCCGCCATGCGTCGCGTGCTCCGGTCGACCTGAGCGCCGCATGTCGCTGATCGACGCACTGCGGTATCGCTGGCGCGCCGCCTGGCGGCGCGACGCACTCGATCGCGAGATCGAGCACGAGCTCCGAGCGCGCGCGGAGCTCGATGCGGCGCAACGCCGCCACGACGGGCTCGACTCGGACGACGCGCAGCGCGCGGCGCGGCGCTCGGTGGGCAACGTCACGTACTTGCGCGAGGAGCTCCGAGGCATGTCCGCGATCGTGCGTGTGTTGGATGATCTGAAACGGGATGCCCGATACGCCGCGCGGTTCCTGCGACGCAGTCCCACGTTCGCGATCGTCGCGACGCTCACCCTGGCGCTCGGCGTCGGCGCGACCACGACCATCTTCACCATCATCGATGCCGTCGTGTTCCGGACGCTGCCGTTTCCGCGACCGGAACAGCTCGTCACATGGTCGTCGACGCGAGATGGTGTCGTGGTCGGCAGTCCGTCGCCGCTCGACGTGCGCGACGTCGCGCGCGACACGCGCGCCTTTCAGCGCGTCGCGGCGTACGACGAATGGCGCAAGAACGTCGCGATGGGCACCGACGGCGTCGCGGAGCAGATGGCGGTGGCGTTGGTGTCGCGCGCCTATTTCGAGGCGCTGGGTGTCACGCCCGTCATGGGGCGTCTGTTCACCGACCAGGAACAGCGTTACGGCAGCCACTATGTCGCCGCGATCAGTCGAACGTTGTGGCGGGATCGATATGGCTCGGCGCGCGACGTGCTCGGGAAGACGATTCGAATCAACGACGAGCCGTACTCGATTATCGCCGTCGTTCCGGACGTGGACCTCGCGTGGCTCAACGCGCGCGGGCTCACGGCGCGCATCTGGACGCCGTGGGCGCAGCCCGACACGGTCGTATCCGACGCAGCACGTGGCGCGACGGGCGATGTGACGATCGCCCGGTTGTCGCCGAACGTGACGATCGAGCAGGGCCGTGCCGAGCTGCGGCGAGTCGCGTCGCGGTTGGCGTCGACGTATCCCGCGGATCGTCCGTACGGCATGACCGCGACTCCGCTCGTGGAATCGCGCGCCGGCGCGCTCAAACCGATTCTCGCGATCCTGAGCGGTGGTGTCGCTCTCGTGCTGTTGATCGCGTGCACCAACCTCGCGGGTCTTCTGCATGCGCGAAATGCGGCGCGACACCGCGAGCTGCTGGTGCGTACCGCGCTCGGCGCGAGTCGAGTGCAGCTTGCGCGGCAACTCCTGGTGGAGACGCTTCTGCTCGCGGCGATCGGCGGCGGAGCCGGCTTCGCGCTCGGCGCCGCGGGATGCGCGGCGGTGGCGCGCTGGCATCCGCCGCAGTTCCCACAGCTCGCCGGCCTTACGGTGAACGGCAGCGTGCTTGGATTTGCGCTGGTCATCGCCGTCGTGTCCGGCGGGATATTCGGCGTGTGGCCCGCGTGGTCGACTTCGCGGGTGGATCTCGCCGCGAGTTTGCGTGCCGGAGGACGAACCGGCACGGCGTCACACGAACAGCGCCGCGCGCGATCGGCACTCGTCGTCGTGCAGGTCGCGCTGGCCGTCATGCTGCTGGCCGCGACGGGTGTGCTCGTACAGAGCGCGGCACGATTACGAAATCAGAATTTAGGATTCAGCATAAGCGGGTTGTTCAAGGCGCATTTGTACGTTCCGCCGGCGCGGTACGGCGACGCGGCCGCACTCACGCGGTTCAGCGAGCAGTTCACCGCAAAGGTCCGGGCGTTGCCGGGCGTCCGGAGCGCGTCGTTGACCACGGGCTACCTGCCGGTGGCGGCGCGCTGGCCGCAGACGATCGCCATCGAGGGTGAGGCGCCGGCGCGCAGCGATGACCGGCGAACCGCGTACCTCGCGACGAGCGACGAGGCGTACTTGCGCACGTACGGCGCGCCGCTCGTCGAGGGCCGTGATCTCGGGACGAGTGACGTCGTCGGCGGCCCGGCGGTGGCGATCGTCAACCAGACCTTCGCGCGACGATTCCTCCCGGGGCGGAGCGCCGTCGGCGCTCGCCTTCAGCTGGGCAATCCGCTTCGGCCGGTGGCCGAGGCCCGGACGATCACGATCGTCGGCGTGTTTAGAGATATGAAAAACGACGGACTGGCAAAAGATCCGTTTCCGGCCGTCGTCGGCTTGTATCGCCAATTGCCGGAGTTCAACTCCGAGTTCAAGGACATTCTCGTGCGCACGGCGGGCGACCCCGCTTCGCTCGCCACTCCCGTACGCACCGCGTTGCGCGAGATGGACCCGAACCTTCCGCTCGCCGAGGTGTCGACAATGAAGGACGTCGTCGCGGCCGCCACCGGCGGAACGACGTACGCGGCGCTCTTGCTCGGTGCGTTCGCGCTGCTGGGACTCGTGCTGGCGGCCATCGGGATATACGGCGTCATCGCCTACATGGTCGCGCAGCGCACCGCGGAGATCGGCATTCGCGCCGCGCTTGGCGCGACTCCCGTGGACATTCTGAGGCTGGTGGTGTCGAGCGGATGCGCGCTCGGCCTCATTGGGTCGTTCGTCGGTTCGATCGGTGCGGTGGCGGCCCGCGGCGTGTTGAGTGGTCAGACGTATGGCGTGTCGCCGTCAGATCCACGGACGCTCGGCGTAACGATCGCCGGGCTCGTCGTCGTGTCGGCGTTGGCGAGCGCGGTGCCGGCCTGGCGCGCGCTGAGAATCGATGCGGCGAGGGCGCTACGCGGCGATTGAGCGAATCGAATCGCGAATCGTCTCGAGCTCGCGATCCATGTCATCGATTCGAACCCAGCCAAGCCGAGGAAATTCCAGCTCGATGATGACGTACGTCGCGAGTGAAATCGCCGTCGCGACGCCAACGATGTAGGTCCAGTTGCGCGCCGGCGTATTTGCGAGCGCGTATCCGGCGAATATCGCCGCGGCGAGCTCAGTGAGGCCCAGCATCGCGAAGACGAGCATTGGCGGATGGATGTGTCGCATCATGCGTTCGCGATCGACGGCGCCGAACATGTCCGTCAGCGACGGCAGGAGGAGGACGCGCGCGGGCTCGCCCCGCGACGTCAAGCAGGCCGAGACGGCGCTTGCCCACATTGCGTCCTGAGCGCGCGTGATGCTGGCGGGCAGGCCAAGCGAATCCTGCGTCGGCGAGGGAGCGGCGTACCACGATACGAGCGCATCGAGATAGCCGCGAAACAGCCGGCGCAGCTCTGATTGTTGATCGTCGGCGAGGAGCGCGATGCGCTGCCACGCCGTGGAGATCGAGTTCGCTTCCTCGGATACGAGCTCGCGGCGCCGGTCGAAGCGATTCGCGGCGCCGTTGAAGGTGAATCCCACGAGCAGCGCGAGCAGGCCGAAGACGGCGCCATCCACGGCACCGACGCCAGACCATGCGTCGGCACCCCACGCCTGCACGTGCGCGATACCCACCCGGCGGCCAATCTCGAGGCACACGAGCATGCTGCCCCACAGCCCGACGGCGATGCCGACCGAGAGCAGGGCGTGGCGGGAATCGCGCGCCGTCATCGCTAGAGCTCCGTCTGAAGGCGGACTTGAAAGAACTGCGTGTGCCCGATCGTCCCAAACCGATTCAGCACGCCGAACCCGTAGGCGATCTCCAGACGCGCGTTGTCCGTGAGATACCAGTTGAGCATGGGTGTCACCCGCGAGAAGCGACCGCCCTGAACGGAGCGGCTATTCAAATTCGCATAAGAGTATTTGAGAACAGCCTCCCACGCGCCGGGCCCGCCCTGCATTACCGTGCGCGTCGGGGCGATCGACCGAAAGTAGTTGCCGACGGTGTTGTACGAGCGCGTCTCGCCCGTCGTCAGCCATGTGGCCACGACCTCGCCGCCGTTGAACCAGAGGTTTCCCTTGTCGGCGGAATTGGCGTTTTGCCAGTAGTACTCGCCGCCGAAGAGCAGTCGCCCTGGGCGATAGTACACCTCCGGCCCCAGCTGTTGCGACAACGTCGACGTGAACGGTCCGGTATCGATGAAGTACGGCGCCTCGAACGCCTCGGGTCGCGAGCGCAGGCGCAGCGAGTCGTTGAGCGGTTTCCCGATGCGGTAGTTCACGGCGACGTGGACGAGCGAGCCCGCGGAATCCGAGACCACCGGCACCCATCCGGATCGCACGACGAACTGATTGCTGTAGCTGGAGAACGTCTGCCCCTGCGAAAAGCCGTCACCAAACACGCCTAGGTTCCAGAACCAATGCTGGCTCGGCACGTAACCCAGCCACTTGATGCCATCGGCGAGCAGCGGAATGCTGGCATCGGTGAACGGCTGGCGTTCCATCGTCCAGCCGTCGTAGCCGACCATCACCTTGTTCAGGCTGAAGCCCTCTTTCGCGCGCCCGATGAAGAGATGTCCCCACAACTCGGGAATGGCGATCATCACACCGGACTGGCGCACGAGCCATTTCTTGGTCGCCGCGTCGTACATGACGCCCGCCTGCCAGGTGAACGACCGCTTCGTGCTGAACTTGCCGCCGACGAGCACGCGCGCGTCGCGCAGCTTGCCGATCGACGCGAGATCGAACTGCGAGCGGCTCGCGGAGTCCTGGTCGTAGCCGATGTAGTCGACGAGCACCCCGCCACCCAGCTCGAACGTGGTGAATCCAAAATTCAACCGCGCGCGCGACAGGAGATTGCGGTTCATGCGCTCTCCGTCCGCTTCACCGGCGGTGATTCCGTTCGCGAGCACCGAATCGCGAATGGAATCCGCCGCCGACCTGGGAGGCCGCTGCGCCGCGGCGCCCCGCGAGGCGAGAAGCCCGATGACCAGAAGCGCGTACGCCCGCGGCGTGCTGAGCATCAGAGTGCCTCAATACTCGTCGAAGTAGCGCTGGATCTCTTTCGGGTCGCTCGTCTTGAGCAGCGCGAGGCGCAGGAGTACGCGCGCCTCCTGCGGGCTCAGGCTCTGCGACGCGACCAGGCCAAGGCTGTCGTCCTTCACTTCGATGTTCCGGCCCACGAATCCCGTCGGGACGCGCGACGCGCGAACGCAGACGATGCCGCGCTTCGCCTGCGCGGCGAGCGCGTCGAGCGCCTTCTGCGTCATGTTGCCGTTTCCGACGCCGGCGATGATGATGCCTTTGGCGCCCGCGGCCGCCGCGGCATTGATCAACGCGCCATCCATGTTTTCGGTCGCCACGATGATATCGACACGCGGAAGGGTCGTGCTCTGGTCGACCGTGAACTCCGACGTCGTCGTGTTCTTGCCGATTGGCTGACGCAGCCACGTGACGTCGCCGTACGCCACCGTGCCCAGCAGTCCCGAGAGCGGCGACATGAACGTCTGCACGGCGGTGGTGCTCGTCTTGGTGAGCGAGCCGGCGCCATGAATCCAGTCATTCGCCACGACCATCACGCCGCGCCCGGCCGCACGACCGTTCGCCGCGACGGCAACCGCATTGTAGAAATTGAGCGGACCATCGGCCGAGAGCGCCGTCGACGGGCGCATCGACGCCGTCAACACGACCGGCTTCACCGACTTCACGACGAGATTGAGGAAGTACGCCGTCTCTTCGATCGTATCGGTACCGTGCGTGATCACCACACCGGTCACGTCGGGACGCGCGAGAATCTCGTTCACGCGCGTGGCGAGCTTCATCCACACTTCGTCGTTCATGTCCTGCGAGCCGATGTTGGACACCTGCTCGCCCGAGAGATTGGCGATCTTCTTCGCCTCGGGTACGGCAGCGAGAAGTTGTTCGACGCCGACCTGTCCGCTCGAGTACCCAGCCGTCACGTTGCTGCCGGCCGCGCCGGCGATCGTGCCCCCGGTCGCCAGCACGACCACGTTCTTGAGCGTTGGATCGGGGCGGTCGGGAGCGACCGTGCCGGCGGCGGATCCGCCTTGGCCAGCGGCCGCGACACTCGAGACGGCGAGCAACATGACCGCCATACTCTGAACCAGGGTAATGCGACGCTTCGACATGCTGAACTCCTGCGATGTGAATTGTCTAACAGTTATCGTGCGACGAGCATCAACCACGGCGTCCCAACCACGAGGTAAAGCACCAGGCAGAACGCGGTATAGATCGCGCCCATGCGATAGTGCTCGCCCTGGGTCAGGTAGCCGCTCGAGGCGAAGAGCAGGTTTGCGCTCGAGGCCTGCGGCGCGATCGCGGCGAAATAGTTCGTCGCGAAGAGCAACTGGAATGCGAGCAACGGCGCCGAGACGCCAAGCTTCACGCCGACGCCAAGGAACACGCCGAACAGCGCGAGGAGCTGCGCGGTCTGGCTGACGAAGAGGTAGTGCAGGGCGACGTAGGCGCCGACGAGTACTACCGCCGCGACCGGCACGGGCAACCCGCCGAGTCGCATCACGAGCCGCTCGCCCAGAAAGTCCATGAATCCGAGCTTGTTCAACTGGTCGCTCATCGTGAACAGCAGCGCGAACCAGATGAACGTGGCGAGCACTTCGCCTTCCTTTGCGATGTCACTCGCCCTCAGGACGCTCGTCGCCAGCAGGACGCCGAGCCCGAGAAACGCCACGGACGTCGGATCGATGCCGAGCGTGCTCGCAAGGCCCCAGAGCACGACCATGCCCAGGAACGTGAACCCGACGATTTTCTGATCGCGCGTCAGCGGCCCGAGCTCGGCGAGCGCCTTGCGCGCTTCAGCCGGTGCGTTCGGCATCGTCGTGACTTCAGGTTTCACGAACTTATACAGGAGGAACGGCACGACGACCATCGCAAGCAGCGTCGGCACCGACGCCGCGAGGAGCCACGACCCAAATCCGATGTTCACGCCCGATTGCTTCGCGATCTCGGCGCCCAACGGGTTGCCCGCCATGGCCGTCAGCCACAGCGCCGACGACAACGTCAGGCTCGCCATGCCCGAGAACATGAGGAAGCGGCCGAGTCGCTTGCGATCGTCGCGACCCGGCGTGGCACCCGCCGCCTCGGCCATCGACGAGACGAGCGGATACAGCACGCCGGACCGCGCGGTGTTGCTGGGGAACGCGGGCGAGATGAGTGCGTCGACCGCGAAGATGCTGTACGACAGGCCAAGCGTTGATTTGCCGAACCACGCGATCGCGCGCAGGCCGAGTCGCTCGCCAAGCCCCGACTTCACCACGGCGCGCGCGACGAGAAACGCCACGATGATGAGCACGATCGTTGGATTCGCGAATCCGGCGTACGCATCGCCCGCGCTCAGCGTTCCCGACAGCACCGCGGCGGCGATGGCGATCACCGACGCCGTGAGAATCGGAAACGCGCCGATCACCACCGACAGAATCGTCGCGGCGAAGATCGCGAAAAGGTGCCATGCCTGCGCCGTCAGGCTGCCCGGCGGCGGCACGAACCAGACCGCCAGCGCGATCGCGAACGCAATCGCGCGCGCGATGCGCTTCGGCTTTGGCGGCTCGGCCGCCGCCGGCGCCTGGACCAACTTCGGCCCGGCGAGAGCCTCGTCGCCCTCGCGGCGCGGGAATGGAATAGCCATCGTCTTCCTCCGGCGCCGACGCCTGTTACCGACCCTGACCCGTGAGTGCGGCCGGGTTTAGAATGTCATCAATCTGCGCGTCGGTCAGGATGTGCTTTTCGCGGACGAGCGGGATGATGCCTTCGCCGGACATCAGGGCTTCCGCGGCAAGCTCGGTGGCCCGGTCGTAGCCGATCACCGGATTGAGCGCGGTCACGGTGCCGATGCTCGTCTCGATGTAATGTTTACAGACGTCCTCGTTCGCGGTGATGCCCTCCACACAGTGCACGCGTAGCGTGCGCGCCGCGTTCACGAACAGCGTCTGCGATTCGAAGATCACCGCGGCGATCACCGGCTCGAACGCGTTGAGTTGCAACTGCCCGCCTTCGCCCGAGAGCGTGACGACGAGATCATTCCCGATCACGCGATACGCGACCATGTTCGTCACTTCGGGGATCACCGGATTCACCTTCCCCGGCATGATCGACGATCCTGGTTGCGTGGCCGGCAGATTGATCTCGTGCAGGCCGCAGCGCGGGCCGGACGAGAGCAGACGAAGATCGTTGCCGACTTTCGCGAGCTTGATCGCGAGGCTCTTCAGCACCGACGAGTAGAGCACGAAGGCCTGGGTGTCCTGCGTCGCTTCGACGAGATTGCGCGCGAGGTGAATCGGCATGCCGGTGACCTTCGCCAGATGCGCCGTGCATTTCTCCGCGTAGCCCTTCGGCGCGTTCAATCCCGTGCCGATCGCCGTCCCACCCATGCTGATCTCGTACAGGACACGCTCCAGGGACTCGAGCGCGCGCACCTCGTCGGCGAGCGTCTCGGCGAACGCGACGAACTCCTGGCCGAGCGTCATCGGGACCGCGTCCTGCAATTGCGTGCGGCCCATCTTCAGAATGTTGGCGAACTCTTTGCCCTTGGCGCGAAACGCGTCGATGAGCTTGTTGAACTCGGCGATGATCTCGCGGTTGCCGAGCGCCATGCCGATGTGCATCGACGTCGGATACGAATCGTTCGTGGACTGGGAGCGGTTCACGTGATCGTGTGGATCACAGAACTTGTATTCGCCCTTCTCGTGGCCCATCAACTCGAGGGCACGGTTGGCGATCACCTCGTTCGCGTTCATGTTGGTCGAGGTACCGGCGCCGCCCTGGAGCACGTCGAGCTGAAACTGGTCGTGCAGCTTGCCGTCGATGATGTCCTGGCATGCGCCCTCGATCCCGGTCAGAATCTCCTGCGAGAATCCACCGCTCTCGAAGTTGGCGCGCGCCGCGGCGAGCTTCACCATGGCCAGACCTTTGATGAAGTTCGGATAGAGATTGAGCGGCACGCCGGAGATCTTGAAGTTCTCGAGCGCGCGCGCGGTCTGGACACCGTAGTAGGCGTCGGCGGGAACGGCGAACTCGCCGAGCAGATCGCGCTCGGTGCGGGTATTCGGACGGGGCATGAGAGATTCCGGGCTGATTTTTTTCGAAGGGTGCGTCGAGCCGGGTGGGAAGCCGACGCGGTCAATCGCATGCTACGGGTCGGCGAGCGGGGCGACGCAGTGGCCTTTGGTCCAACAACGCGAGGCGTCAGAGGTTCATGGCGTCCCACTCCGACACCGCCGATCGCAATCAGATTCGCCCGTCGCTCGCTCGGATCACGTTCGAATGGCGTGATGGATCGCTTGACGAGCGTCCCTCTCGACGGATTGATGGCGTCCGGCGGCGACCAGCATGATCGCTCCGCCGACGAGACCAAACGCGGACAACAAACCCATGAGCGCCGAGATCGTCGCCAGTGGATACGCGAGCGCGAGGACGCCGGCGACGAAGGCCACGAGCCCGAACGTCAGCGTCAATCCCCACGGCAACTGGGCGTGTTTTTCCTGAAATGCCAGCCAGCTCTCGAGCACGCCTCCCGTCATGAGCCACAGGGCAGACCACACGACGGCAAACGAGAGTGAGAGCGCGGGGTAAAAGTCCAGCGCCGCGATGCCGAAGCCGAGACTCACGATTCCGGCGATCAGCAGTACCCACCAATGTTGCGCGATCCGACGCAACTCGAACGCGCGCATGATGCCGACCAGCTCGAAGGTCCGCAGCCGGTCGTCGACCCGCCGCGCGAAGTTGCGTCATCGTTGGATGCAGAGGCGAAGTAGCCCGGCGGCGAATACGATCCCACCGGTGATTCGCGCAATGCGCACGCCGGCTGGCGCCAGGCGCTCTCCAGTGATCGCCGCCGTGATGAGGAGCATCATCCCGGTGTGCATGATGCCCGCGACGAAAAGAACTGCCATCGCCGCGCCGCAGCTTGCGCCGCAATCGACTCCGAGCCGGCAGCCGTCTCGCCACGCCGTACCGACACTGCTCGAAAGCGACTGCATGCACGCGCCCCGGCAGCAAAGAAGCTGCTTCATTTTCCATTCCGAACATTGAACCATGCCGGCGCACAGAACGATCGTCCCTGCCAACCACGGCGCCATCGGCGGCAGCGCCACGCTCATCGCGAACAACGCCAGCCCGATCGCCGCCCACACGCTCGCATAACCGACCGTGAACAGCGCTGTGCGTCCGCCATGGCGCACTTGCCGATGATACCGCCACAGGCTGGGCGCGACCGATGGCAGCATCATCGCCACCATCATCGCAACCGTCATCATCCCCGCTGCCGGGGACGTCATCGGGGACATCATCGGCATGGAGCTCATCGCGCCGGGTACTGATCGCGGTGACGCAGCCACACGCCGCGCTCATTACGTCCCAGCGGCGCGCGGTCGAGCCACTGATACATGCCCCAGAGACCATCGAGCCCGCGCGCGAACGTGGAATACGTGTGATAGACGACGCCGTCGCGCAGCGCGAACGCGCTCACCCCCGGACGCTCGCGCAGAAACGTCGCCACGTCGGTGCCGGCGGAGGCGGCAATCTGACCGACCGGCGCCTCGCTGCCCAGCTGTTTCCATTCCTGTAATGAGCGTTTCAGGACCGCTTCCGGCATCGCGGATTCGCGCCGGTAGTTGTACTCGATTCCGCCGTTCCGCTGCTCGAGCTCCGTGAACGCAACGCTGAAGTCGAAGTTGAAGTCCCCGCCGAACGATGATGCCCACGGAAACGTCCAACCCATGCGCTGCTTGTGCGCCTGCAGCTTGGGCAACGGCGCGCGCGAGACGGCATAAAGCGACACGTCGTGATTCTCGAGATGCACGGCGATGCCGTTGAACCCGTCGGCGATGCTCGAGCACGAGGGACACCCGGCCGCGTAGTCCGGCCCGAACATGAAGTGGTACACGAGCAGTTGCGAACGACCGCGGAAAAGATCGGCCAACGACGAGCTGCCTTGGTCGGTATCGAACGTGTAGTCCTTCTCGACCGCGACCCACGGCAACGCCTGCCGCCGGCGCGCCAACTCGTCACCGCGACGCGTCAATTCCTTTTCGGCTTCCAGCAGCTCGAGACGGGCCGTGAGCCATTCCTCGCGCGTTCCCGTGGTCGTCATCATCGATGTCATGGTGCTCTCCATAGTTGTGGTCAGTGCGTCGTCGGTGCCTCGTCGGATGCGGCGCACCACCGCACGCCGGGCGTCTGATGAACGGGCGATAGATTAGGATCCGCGCAGCTCGGGGTGTGAGTAACAAGTGTGACGGGATTCGAATGGACTCGATGATCAACGCCGCCGCCCGCGCGCTCGCGGCCGGCGATCCGTTCGCGGCATTGAATCGCGTCGCGCTGCGTGACGACGCCGCGGCGCTCGCGCTGCGCGGTATCGCCATGGCGCAGCTCGGCGATCTCGAGCGGGCGCGCGTGCTCTTGCGGCGTGCGGCAAAATCGTTCGGACCACGCGAAGCCGTGGCGCGAGCGCGCTGCGTGGTGGCCGAGGCCGAGATTGCGCTCGTCACCCGCGACCTTGGCTGGCCGGTGAAGGCGCTCGAAGCGGCGCAAGAGACGCTCGTGCGCCACGGCGACGTGGTGAATGCCGCGCATGCGCGACACCTCGCGGCGCGCCGATTCCTCCTCACCGGACGTCTGGACGAGGCGGAGCGTGCCATCGGCGGCCTCGATGTCTCGGCGTTTCCACCGGCATCGCGAGCGGTGTTCGAGCTCGTCGTCGCGGGCATCGCGCTCCGGCGGCTGCGCACGCGTCAAGCGCGCGAGGCGCTCGACCGCGCGATGACCGCGGCGCGGGCCGCACGAATTCCGTCGCTTCTGGCCGAGGTCGAACGAACGGCGCACGTGTTGGAGTCGCCCGCCGCAAGGCTCATCGCCGACGGCGGCGAGCGGCCACTCCTGCTCGAGGACGTCGAAGCCGTCTTGGCGTCGGACGCGCTGATCATCGATGCCTGCCGCAATGCCGTTCGTAAATCGGGTGCATCGATCCCGCTCGCCACGCGGCCCGTGCTCTTCGACCTCGCCCGCGCACTCGGCGAAGCATGGCCCGGCGACGTCGCGCGCGATGTGCTGCTCGCGCGCGCGTTCGGTGCGAGACATGCCGACGATTCACACCGTGCGCGGCTGCGCGTCGAGATCGGCCGGCTTCGCGCCGCGCTTCGCGAGGTCGCCGACATCCGCGCGACGAAAGGAGGATTCGTGCTGGCGCCGCGCCACACGCGCGAGGTCCTCGTGCTGGCGCGACCCATCGAGGAGGCGCATGCCTCCTTGCTCGCGCTGCTCGACGACGGCGAGGCGTGGTCGACTTCGGCACTCGCGTTGGCGCTGGGAAGCAGCCAGCGCACGTTGCAGCGCGCGCTCGAGACGTTGGCGCGGGAAGGGAAGGTGCAGGCCTTTGGCCGTGGCCGGGCGCGCCGCTGGATCATGCCGCCCAAGTCCGGATTCACGACGGCATTGTTACTCCCCGCCGCGCTGCCGACCGAGTAACGTCACGGCATGCGACATCCCACTGCCGAAGTCATTCGCGAGTACGGCCCGTTTCCGCGGGCGAACAACATAGGCGGCGTGACATACGACGGTGCGTCGGTCTGGTTCGCCGGCGGCGATGCCGTGCGCGCCTTCGACCCCGACACTGGTGACGAGCGCGAGCCGATCGATGTGCCGGCACACGCCGGCACCGCGTTCGACGGCAAATTCCTCTATCAAATCGCCCAAGGGCAAATCCAAAAAGTCGATCCGCACGCGCGGCGCCTGGTGTCGGCGATTCCAGCGCCCGCGGGCACGGGTACGTCGGGGCTCGCGTGGGCCGAAGGGACGCTCTGGGCGGCGGACTATCGCGCGCGAAAGATTCATCAGATCGATCCCGACACTGGCACCATTCTGCGGACGATCGAGTCGAACCGCTTCGTTACCGGTGTGACGTGGGTGGACGGACAACTCTGGCACGCGACGTGGGAAGACGATGAGAGCGAGCTTCGCCGAGTCGATCCAGGCACCAGCGAGGTGCTCGAGCGTCTGGCGTTGCCGGCCGGCGTCAAGGTCTCGGGCCTCGAGTCGGACGGGAAGGATCGTTTCTTCTGTGGCGGCGGCGCGAGCGGGGTCGTGCGCGCGGTGCGCCGGCCGCGATAGATATGATAGATTCAATCGAATCAACAACCTGGTGGCAATCGCACCAGTTGCGATGATTCAACTGTGACATTAACATGCAGGCATGACGGCGACCGCGACGCTCGAGCTCGACGGACGACCCACGATCATCCTGCGCCAGACCGACGTGCGCCGCATGCTCAGCATGCCGGCATGCATCGCGGCCGTCGAACACGCGTTCGTCAGCCACGCGCGCGGCGAGACACTAGGACCAGCGGTGATCGGCGTACATGCCGATGGCGGCGGTTTCCATGTAAAGGCCGCGGGGCTGCGCGAAGCGCGCAGGGCCGTGTTCGCCGTGAAGATCAACGCCAACTTTCCTGAGAACTCGGCGCGATTCGGTCTGCCCACCATTCAAGGTGTGCTGGGCCTCTTCGACGCGGCGAATGGGCGCCTGCTCGCGTTGATGGACTCGATCGAGATCACGAGCCTGCGAACCGCCGCCGCGACCGCCGTCGCCGCAAAGCATCTCGCGCCAACGATCGCGGATGTCGTGATTTGCGGCTGCGGCGAGCAAAGCCGGCATCAACTTCGCGCGCTCGCGTGCGTTCGCTCGGTGCGACGTGTACGCGCGTTCGACGTCGAGCGCGCTCGTGCCGCGACATTCGCCGATGACATGCAGAGCGAGCTTGGCATCGCCGTTTCCGCCGTCGACGATGTGCGCGCCGGTCGCGACGCGACGATCTGGATCACCTGCACGCCGTCGCGCCAATGGTTCCTTGCACGCGAGCACGTCGCCGCGGGCTCGTTCGTGGCCGCCGTCGGCGCGGACAATCCGGAGAAGCAGGAGCTCGAGCCGGAATTGCTGTCAGCGAACGTCGTGATTGCGGATGTCCTCGACCAGAGTGCGACGATCGGGGATCTCCATCACGCGATCACCTCTGGTGTAATGCGCAGAGAGGACGTCCGTGGAGAGCTTGCCGACGTCGTCAGCGGTCGCATTCGCGGCCGGCGGTCGGATGACGAGATCGTGATCTTCGACAGCACCGGTACCGCATTGCAGGACGTCGCGGCGGCCGCGGTCGTGTACGAGCACGCTGTGGCTCGCGGTGGTTGTCTCACGATCGATTTCCAAACATGAACGCGCCCGGCGGCGACGCGGCGGCCGAGAGAACGTGGCTGCTCCTCTTTCATCAGATCCCACCCAAGCCCGATTACCTGCGGGTGAAGATCGGCCGTCGTCTTCAGCGAATCGGCGCGGTACCGGTGAAGAACTCGGTGTACGTGCTGCCCGACCGCGGGGAATCGCTCGAGGACTTTCAATGGGTGCGCGCTGAAGTGATCGACGGCGGCGGCGACGCGTCGATCTGTCGCGCGGCGTTCGTCGACGGGCTCACGAACGAGCAGATCGAACATCTTTTCCGCTCGGCGCGCGACGCCGAGTATTCGGAGATCGCTCGAGCGGCGCGAGACGGGGCCAGGCGGGGCGGGGCGGACGATGAGCTTGCCCGTCTGCGCAAGCGATTCAGCGCGGTGATGGCGATCGACTTCTGCCATGCGCCAGGCCGCGCGATGGCCGCCGATGCGCTGCAAGCGCTTGCCGATCAGGCGGAGCCCGACGACCGCTCCAACGCTTCGCCGCCCGCCTCGAAGACCGAGTACCGCGGCCGCGTGTGGGTGACGCGAACCGGCGTCTTCGTCGACCGCATCGCGAGCGCGTGGCTCATTCGCCGGTTCATCGATCGCGACGCGCGCTTCAGGTTCGTTGCCCACACGAAAGCACGCCGCCAGGCGAATGAAGTTCGCTTCGACATGGTCGGAGGCGAGTTCACGCATGTCGGCGATCGCTGCACGTTCGAGACGCTGCTCGACCGCTTCGCGTTGACCGATCCCGCGCTGCAGGCGATCGGCGAAATCGTCCACGACATCGATCTCAAGGACGAGAAGTTCGGCCGCGAGGATGCGGCGGGCATCGAACGCGTGTTGTCGGGCGTCGCGGCGGCGCACGATGACGATGACACCCGATTGTCGCGTGGCGCGCAACTCTTCGACGATCTCTACGCGCTCTTCGCGGCGACCACGGGCGCTGAATGATGCGCGCGCTCGCTAACATCATGACTGTTTCAGTCCGGTGTCCCTTGGCGCCCCCGGTGACTTGATCGCGGTGAACTTGCGCGTCGTGCCGTTGTACACGATGAGGCTCACCGCCATGCGCGTGCCGGCTACGGTGCCGGTGAAGTCGAAGCGGCCGACCTTGAAGTGAATCACGTTGCCCGTGATGCTCATCTGCTCCATGGGACCCATCAGCGCCCCATCGTTGTAGACCTTGCCGGCGAGTGTGCTGTCCGTCAGCTGGAAGACCATGGAGACCGACGGCTGGCTGTTATCCAGCACCAGTGTACCCGTCCACTCGCCGTTGATCGTCGCTCGGCTGATGGTCTGTGAGCGCGCGACTGTGGGAAAGACAAGACACAGCGCTAGTCCGGCCAGGGCCGCGACAGTGCGGCGTATATCAGAAGTGTTATACATGTGTTGTCAACCGATGCGTTAATGGGGAGTCAGCCGCCGCGCGGCGACAAACGGAAATGCACCCGGTCGCGCGACCGGTAGAGCACACCGGACCAGCCGGTGAGGAGTGAAAGTTGCGCCGGCGCGAGAATGGCGTCGAAGTCGCGCCGCACGGCCAGCCGCGTCGCCTCCCAGACATCGTCGATGACATCGTCGGTATGACGCGCGACGACGTCGGCGTCGTACGCGTCGGGGAGCGACGCGAGATAGGTGGTGAGCGTCCTCCACAGGCCGTCGACCCGGGATCGATACGCCGTCTGCGCCGCCTGAAGACGCGTCACCGTTTCCGGCGACAGGAGCAGCGAATCCGATTGCGAAAGGAGCTCTGCGTACGGATCGGGAACCGTGCGCTGATAGCGGCGCAGCAAATCTGCCGCCGAGATCCTGGTCCCTTCATGGCCGGCTCGTCCGGGCCGCAGCCAGCGGTCGAGCTGCTGCTTGGCCATCGGCGGTGCGAGATCGAACTGAACGTCGAGTGTGACGCGAAAGGGTGCGCGTAGCGCGCCAAGCGCCGGCGACGTCGAGCCGAAGCGCGGGTTCACCGAATAGATGAAGCGATTCGTCCGCGGATCGAACCCGCGCACGGTGAGCAACGTCGGGTCCGGAGTCGACGGCGCGCCCCAACCACGGAGGTGATTCGACCCATGCAAGAGTTGATCGACGCCGCCGAGCGGATTGGCGAGATTCAGCGTCACATCCATGCGCGGAGTGTGCAGCAATGTCTGGCCACTCAAGCGCACGCCGAGATTCAAGGTTTCCGTCCAGCCACCTTCGCAACTGTTGCGGGCGGCAATGTGTCCGAGTTGCGCGGTCAAGCAGTCGCGCACACGCGCCGGCGACGCGGCCAACAACGATGCAATGCCGCGGCCCGTGGTGTCCGCGCCGGCGGGACGGAAGATGAACGCGCGATCGTTGGCGAGTCCGTCGCCGTTGACGTCGCCGCCGACCAAGGGAGTGAAGGGAAGGCCGGACTGCGCCCGTCCAACCACGTATGTTATAATTTTCTGATTGCCGAGTGGACGGTAGACGAGCTGCACCGTGAATTGGTGTCGGGCATCGAGATCACCGCGTCCCCACTCACGGACCGCCGGGTCGGTGCCGCTCGCCCCGTCGAAGCCGCGCTGTTGTGCGCGGATGTCGGAGAGCATGTAGCCAAACACGACGTCGCCGAAATAAGGAAGCCAGCTGCCCGGCAGATGCGGGCGCACGGTCAGGATTCCCTGCTGGCTGGCCGAGCGCAGGTCGGACACGACGTCGACCACTCGGCCGAACTGGGCGGAGCTTCGGGCGTTCGTCGGCGACGTCTGACCGCTTCCCGGTACGATCGACGAGGGTGCGACGAAAACCGGCCGCTGCTCGACGGGCAGCGTGAACGCGGTGGCATCGCTGAAATTGCGATCGAACGTGCCCGGCTGATTCAGATTGAGCGATCCCACCCACTCGAGCGTGAAGACGTTTCTGAGAACGCTCGACTGATACCCGAGGTTGGATCGCCAACTGCGCGGCGGTTGAAAGGAGGGATCGACGTATTGCACGTTCGGCGATGCATCGGTGAAGACGCCGCTCGAGCTGGAACACTGGGACGGAATCGCGGTACTACTCGCGGCGAACGCGCTCCAATCGACGAGCGGCACCGCGGGTCCGATGCACGAGATCTTCAGGACGCCGCCCGCGAGCCCGGTCGTCGCCGTTGGAAGGCTGAGCAACGAAGCGTCGGGCAGACCACGGAATTGCCCGACTCCGCCACGGAGGATTTTGCCGTTGCCGTCCTGCCACGTGAAGCCCAGACGCGGGCTGAGCGCCGCCCCGTTTGGGGCAATGTCGTTGCGTACGTGCAGCGCGGCGGCGAGGGCCGCATTGGCCTCCGGCCGAGCGGTGAACGCATTCGCGTCGGCGCGCACACCGTACATCAGCTGCCATTGAGGGTTTACTCGCCAGAGATCTCCAATGGCAGCGAACGCGTTCCATTCGCCACCGCTCGTCTGCGGGGCGGTGAGCGTTCGCGTGAACGACGACGGTTGGTTCGCGGCGACGTCGGCCAGCGAATTGAAGGTGAACGTGCCGAAGCGGTTGCCGATGAGGTTCTGCGCGTACCTGTCGAGTCTGAGATCGGCTGACACCTTGACGCGATGCGCGGTCTGCCCCGGCGGATACAACTGTAGATCGGCCAGCGACTCCCAGCGGACCGTGCGTTGCGTCGTCGTCATTCCCGAGTTGCCGCCGAAGGCGAGCGTCGACAACCCGCCGGTCGAATCCGGAAGCGCCGAGGCGACAATCACTCGGCCATCGGGAAGCGTGAGATACGGATCGGCCGCGCTGTGGATGATCGTCACACCGGAGCGCACGTCGGCCAGATACGCGTTGGAGAAGAGCGCGCTGTAGAATCCGGTAAGTGAGCCGATCTGCTGTGTCGTCGATCCCGAATGCGCCGGTGTGGCAATGGGGCTCAGTCCCTGTCCGTCGATGCGATGCCATCGCGCGTAGCCCTGCAGTCCGTACGACACCGGATTGTACTGCAGCGTGATCCAGTCGTAGGGCGCGTGATCGACGCGCCCGATGAACGAGACGTCGTTGTCCACGACGCCGCTCGGAATCCGGCTGAGTGAGACCGGCACGTGTGCGCGGGCGAGCACCGACAGGAGGCGCGCCGCGGAATCGGGGGCGACGCCGGCGCTCTCGAGAAGCGCGCTGCCCGCATCGGTGAGCGCCGCGGACAGCGCCGATGCTTTTTGGCCCCCCTGCACACCGTAGTTGTAGGCCCAGCGGTCGTCGACGAGCTGGCCGTTGCCGCCGAGACTGGCATTAAAGTTTGTGAATCGCTGGCCAAGTCGAGCCGAGATCGGATCGTTGTATTGAAGCGCCGGCGCATCCGCGGTAAAGTGACCGCTGCGGTTGGTGAATTGATCGCCGATCGCGAGATCCGCGGCCGTGAGCGCGCCGCTGAACCATCCGATCGACGGATCGTACGACGAGGCCTGAACGCGCACGCGCGTGATCGCGTCGCGCGGAATGCTCGATCCGGCGAACGCGAGCCCGCCGAGCGTGATCGAATTCTGCGATGGTGCGAGCCCGGCGACCGAGATCCCGCCGGCGGTCGACAAGATGCCCGGCATCAAACCGGCAATCGCGGCAAGGTCTCCCGCCTGATCGGGTGCCAGCCGGCGGTCGGCGTTCTGCGCATTTGTCGAGCTCGAGGAGCCGCCGGCGTCGAAGCTGGCCGGGTCGCGATCCGGAACCGGCCGCGTCGCCCGGCTCACCACCGTCGGAAGTTGCTGCACGGCGCGAGCGAGGCGTGCGTCGGCGACGATGACGGAATCAGCGCCGCGCGCCGCGTGCGCCGCGAAGCGTTGGTAGCCGTTCGCCGTGACGACGACGAGGTAGTCGCCGGTGCCGCGCGGCCAGTCGGTGCGGTAAGCGCCGCGCGCGTCCGTCTGCGCGGACTGGCTGGCCGCATCGGAGATTTGGGTAACGATGGCGTCCGCGCCGCGGACCGGTACGCCGCTGTCGTTGACGACCCGGCCTTGAACGATGTCGTGCCGTGGGGCCGGGGGTTGCTGCGCGCCGAGCGGCGCGAACTGCGCGGCCGACAGGAGCAGCACGGCCTGTAATACTTTCCTCATGGCGTCCTGGTGAGTTCACCACCAAGACAGTCGACCAGCCGCTTCCGTTATCGCGGCGTCGCGTTTCCGCCCACGCTGTCCGGGCATTGGTTCGCGCGAACGAGCTGGAACCGGCGATTGATCAGGGTGGTGTCGGCCGTATTCTGCTGGAGCTGCGACAAGTATCGCTCGCGTTGATCGGGCGAGAGCACACACAGCATCTCGGCGAACATGTCGTTCTCGAGACTGCCCACGCTCGCCGCGAGCCCGCGCACCAGCTGCGATGCTTTCGGCCGCCAGCGGCGCGCGATGGCGTGGAGCTCGCGAGTCTCGTCGTCCGACAATCCGAGCGCCGTGAGCGGCGTCGGAATCCGTTCGTCTTCGACGACCCCTTCCTTGACGCGCGATTCACGCCGCGGCGTCGTGCGCGCCCGCTCCAGCGCCACGCCGGCGGCGCCGCCGGCGATGAAGACGAGAACGAGGATGACGATGGCTCGAAGATTCGAAGACATGGCGCGAAGGTTTAGAGAATGCTCATGGACTGCCGCGAAGGGCCTCGTCGAGCGCGGCGATGGACACGGCGTCGGGCCTGCGCATGAGCGCCGCGAGCCGTGGCGGAATGCCGAGCGCGTTGGGAGTCGCCGCAACGCGCGCCGCCGCCGCGGACGAGCGCGACCGCACGATCGACGGGACGGCGACCGCCAACACCAACGCGACCGCAATCAAGGCCGGAGCGGCAAGCGCCGCGATGTGCGCGCCGAAGCTCGTCTCTGAACGATGTCGCGCGGCCAGCACCTCGCGGTGGATCGCGCCGAGCGTCGCCTCGAATCGATCGCGATCGCGCGTGGGATCGAGCGGCGTGAAATCGATCGGTTCCTCAGTCATGTGCTCTCCCGTTTCATGCTATCTCCTCGATCGTCGCCACCGAGCTGCGCCCGCAACCGCTTTCGTGCCTTGAAGAGATGCTGCCTCGACATGCCGGCCGACGTACCCACGATCGACGCGATCTCGTCGTGTCGCAACCCCTGGAGATCGTGCAGCAGCACGACCTCGCGCTGTACGCGTGGCAACGTCGCGAGCGCCCCCAGCAAGCGCTTCCGCAGCTCCGACAACTCGAGATCTCGATGCGGATCGTCTGCGCTCGCCGCCGTGCCATGGTCCAGCGAGAATGCGTGTCGCACGATCGCTCTGGCCCGCGCGTTGCGCGCCCGATTCCGCACGATCATGCACAGCCAACGCGCAAACCGTTCGGGATCTCGACACTGCGCCAGTCGCTCGGCCGCGAGCACGAACGCGTCGTGACAGACGTCCTCCGCGTCGGCGTCGTGGCGCATGACGGCGAGCGCGACCGAGAACGCCGTCCGATAATGCTTCCGCGCGAGACGATCGAACGCCGCGACGTCGCCGTCGCGGGCGCGCGCGACGAGCATCGCGTCGCTCTCCATGTCGTGGGGAGCGTTCGAAACCGGATCAGAGCTTGGCGGCATGCCTGTACTGAGCATGACCGGTTGCCGGGGTGCGATGTTAGCCGCCGGTCCCGCGCCGCGATGGCATCGGTCAGTCGGCGATCATTCGGGGGTCCGCAATGCGGCAAGCAATTGCGGATCCCACCGGGGCAGCGAAGTACTGGCCAGCGCAGCCGCACGATTGTACGCGGCCATGAGCCGCCGCGGGTCGCACATTGCGGCGATCAGGGTCTGACGCCCGAACACTTGCTCGATCGTCGCCGCCATTTTCCATCCAACAACGTACCACGGTCCTTGCGCACCGTAGAACGTCTGCGCCAGGGCTCGCACCGAATCACGCGTCGCGATCCGTCCCTCGACAACGTCGCGAACCATCTTCTCGATCTGCGCGAACTGCCGTGGATAGGCGCGCACGCCGGCGTCCCACCGCGCTCGCGTGGCGGCGTCGCTTTCCGCGTTCGCATCGACATTCGGAGATCCCGCGGCGGCCAGCATCGCGAGTCCCTCACCGAAACCGCCAAGGTTGCGCACCAACGCGTGGACGGGCTCGGCCAGCGTGGGCGCGGGATCTGCCGCGCACGCCGTGTTGAGAGCGACGTGATGCAGCTCGTGCGTGAGCCGGTTGAAGAAGTGAGCCGATGTCTCGTCGACGTTGACGAACAGAAAGAGTTGCGGCGCGGTGTCCGGTCCAAACACGAAGCTGTTTGATTGCGGCTTCACCACGGGGAAAATGGTCGCGACGATCCGCGCGTTCGGCGGCGCATAACTCAGCGCCTGTTGCGCGGCTCGCGTGACGTCCAGGTGCGCCATGGCACGTACCTGCTCCGACAGATCACGGACACGCGCCGCGAGTGAATCGCGCATGAGAAAGCGAGCGAAGGCGGAATCGTCGCGCGGCGAGCCGAAGGTCGAGTCGCGCGCGACGAGAGCGCGGTAGCCCGCGCTGTTGAACAGGGCGCGCCACTCGCTCGGTTCGACCGGTTCGGCGTGCGCATGATGCTCGATGATCGCAACACTCGCTTCCGATTCGTCAGCGACCAGTTGTACGGTCGTTGTCAGCGGTTGCGGAGAGCGGGATCGTATGGGCGCGCGGCACGCGCTTGCCGAGCCAAGCGCCGCGGCCGGCAGGAAAATGCACGCGGCGCGGCGCGCAGACGGAAAACGACCGATGAGAAGTGACATACCCCGGTTGGACACGAATCCGGGTTTGAGAGTTGCGTACCCGAGCTTCTATTCTTCGCGCAGCACCCGCATGGGGTCGGCGCGGCCGGCTCTCCGCGCGGGAGCAATCGCCGCCGCGATCGTCGCCGCTCCGAGTATCGCGACGGTGCCGGCATACGTGACCGGATCCGCCGGCACGACGCCGAACAGCAACGCGCTCAACACGCGTGTTGCCGCAACAGCGCCCACAATGCCGAGTACGGCGCCGAGCACCGCGAAGCTCACGCCCTCGCCGAGCGCCAGGCGAAGCACATGCGCGTTCGTCGCGCCAAGAGCCACCCGGATTCCAATTTCTCGCATGCGCGTTGCGACACTCGTCGAAATCACACCGTAGATCCCGATGGTCGCAAGCAACAGAGAGATCGCGGCGAACACGGCGAGCAGCACGGCGCCGAATCGCGCCTGTGCAGTGGCGTCGCCCGCGCGATCGTCCATCGTGCGCACGTCGTACGCGGGCACATTCACGTTCACCGCCCGCACCGCGCGCTCGACCGAGGCGCGCAGTGCGTTCGGGTCGCCGGCGGTGCGGAGGAACACGACCGTCGCCGGTCGTTGCGACTGACTGTACGCGAGATACATGTCGGCGGCGGGCGGTGAGTCGAGCGACACGTATTTGACGTCGCCGGCGACGCCGACCACGACGCCGGTGTCGTTGTTGAAGCCGCCCTGTCCCAATCGCACCGGCCGGCCGATCGGATCCCGCCCGGGCCACCACTTGGCGGCCGCGGTCTGGCTCACGATGACGGCTCGACGCGTGTTCCGGCTATCCGCGATCCCGAAGGTCCGTCCGCCGACGATCGGCACGCGCATCGTCGCGAACCAAGCCGGCGATACCCAGTGCACGGAGACGATCGGCCGATCGGCGGCGGGAACCGGCGCGCGATCGGGCAACTCGAGCCACGTGCGATTGCATCCGCCATTGAGCGGGGGGCAGGAGGCGAGCGCGGCCGCGGTCACGCCGGGCAATGATGAAACGCTCGTGAGCAAACGCTGATAGTAGTCGTTCGTCGCCGCTTTCGCCGACGAATCGGACGAGACGTTGACGCGCAGGGTGAGCACCTGCGACGCGTCGAATCCGGGTGCGACCCCCAGGAGGTTCCGCAGGCTGCGCAGCATCAGTCCCGATCCGGCGAGGAGCACCACGGCCAGTGCGATCTCGACCACCGACAATAGTCCGCGGCCCGTGAGCCCTCCGTGCCGCTTCGACCGGCGTGCGGTCGTCAGGCCTTCGACCAGCGACGGGCGCGTCCCACGGAGCGCGGGCAGGAGCCCGAACACCAATCCCGTGATCACCGCCAACGCGGCGGCGAAGGAGAGGGTCGTCGCGTCCAGCGTGATTCGCGAGAAACTCACGACCCCGAGTCCCGTCAGGTTCTGCAAACGCAGTGTACTCGCGGGATTCAACGCTTCGAGCACGCGAACGCCCGCGGCCGCCAGGCCGATGGCGAGCAGTCCGCCGGCGAGCGATAGCAGCACACTCTCCGTCACGAGCTGCCGGATGAGCCGGGGCCGGCTCGCGCCGATCGCGAGACGCACCGCGACCTCGCGCTCTCGACGCGACGCGCGAACGATCAGCAGGCCCGCGACGTTGGCGCACGTGATTATGAGAACGATAATGACCGCGCCGGCCAGCACGAACAGCGACCGTCGTATCGCGGGATCGACGCGTGTGGCGTCGAGCGGCCGCGCCGCGGCGCCCCACTGCTCGTGGCCGATGGGATACGGTGTCGCGGCGTCGATGCGCGCGCCAATCGTCCGCACCGCGGATTCGGCCCGCGCCGCATCGACGCCCGGGGCGAGACGCGCGACTCCCGCGTAACTCAGGTTCCACGCCTCCGTGAGATCCCCCGGATATTCAGCGGCGATCGGGATCCAGATTTGCGAGCGGCCAGTCAGTCCGGAGAATGACGACGGCATGACCCCGACGATCGTATGCGGATGTCCGTCGACATCGATGGTGCTGCCGAGCGCGGCGCGACTCGCATCGAAGCGGCGCTGCCACAATCCTTCACTCACGATCGCCGTGGCGGGCGCTCCGGCGCGATCGAGCTCCTCGGGCAGAAACGAGCGGCCAATGATCGGACGCACGCGAAGCGTCTCGAAGTACCGGCCGCCGACCACCTCCGCCTCCACACGCTCGGCAGCATGCGTATCGCCCGCGATGGTCACCTCGTCGGGGCCGAATATCCCGAGCTCCGAGAACACGCGCTGCTGGTCGCGGAGCATCGTGAATTTTGGAACGGACCACACGATGGCGTCACTGCTCCCGGCGCCGCGCGTCGTGTTGCCGCTCCGCGTGAGACTCACGTTCATCAATTGCTCGGAGTGATCGAACGGCAACGGCCGCAGCAGCAGCGCGTGGAGCGCGCTGAAGATCGCCGTGTTCACACCGAGCCCCAAGGCGAGTGTGATGATGACGACCGCCGTGAAGCCGGGCGTGCGGCGGAAGCTGCGCGCGGCAAAGCGCGCGTCGCGGTTCACCGTGTCGAGCCACTCGAAGGCGGTCATGCGTCGCGACTCCTCGTGAAGGTATGTGCGATTCCCAAATCGTCGCTGCGCCGCGAAGTGCGCGTCGTCCGCTGCCCGCGCGTCGCCGCTCAGGCGCGCGCGCTGGCGTGCCTCGAGCTCGAGATGAAAATCCATCTCGTCCGCCAGCTCGCGGGTGTGACGCGCGGGGCGCAGCAGCGCGCGAAGGCGATACCGGAGGCCATTCCAGAGCGACATGCGACGCGCGGTTGGGAGCTCAGGTACCGCGCATCACGCGCGCGACGGCCAGCGCCACTCGATCGTACTCGGTCTTCTTGGCGCCGAGGTGTTTGCGGCCGGAGGCGGTGATGGTGTAGTAGCGTGCCTGGCGTCCGGTGGGCGACGCCTTCCACTGCGAGGTGACCCAGCCCTTGGCCTGCAGGCGCTCGAGGGCGGGGTAGAGCGATCCCTGCTCGACGGCGAGCACGTCCTTCGACAGCCGCTCGATGTGCTGCGCGATGGCGTAGCCGTGGAGCACGCCGGTGTCCAGCGTCTTGAGGATGAGCATCTCGAGCGTTCCGGCGCCAAGGGCGGCGCGGGTCACGGCGGAATCGGTCATAGTCAGCCAGGAACAGGTAGTTAGCTGAATATGTAGACCACTGCCTATTACCGCAAGACGGCTGGACGGCCGCTCGCCGGCGCGATGCCTTCACGGACTCTGGCGCCGCACCCAACCAATTCGACGATCCCGGTGTCAGACACTATGCTCAGATTAAGCATAATTGTTCACCCGACCGGGGAGGTGCGATGAAAGGGTGCGGTGTTGGTGGGTTGTGGCTGACGTGTCTGCTCGCTACGCCGCATGCACGCACTGCGGCGCAAACGCGGATGACGGCCGACGAGATGCTCGCGAGCAATGCGGTTCAGGTTCGAGACCGGGACGGCGCGCTGACGCGTTCCATCGGACAGATCAGGACGGCAATCGACTCGACGCTTCGACTCGTTTCGCGGCTGCTTCCCGTCACGGCCGTCGACATAACCGTGATCGCGGACGCGCGGCGCGCGATTCAGGGCTACGGGGTCGGTGGATTCACCCCAACGGCGAATACGGTCGAGATCTCGGTCGACCCGACCTTCGCCGACACGGCGCGCACGCTTGGAGAACGGATTGCGCAAACGCTGGCGCACGAGCTCCATCACGCCATTCGCGAGCGCGGGCCGGGCTACGGCCGCTCTCTCTTCGAGTCGCTGATCAGCGAGGGACTCGCGGACCACTTTGCGGTCGAGGCTCTTCGCATTCCGCCGCCGCCCTGGACACACGCCCTCAATGGAACGGCGAGCGACGCCTTGCTCGATTCGGCGCGGACGCACTTCGATGATCGGCCGTATGACCACGCCAAGTGGTTCTTCGGGTCGACGCGCGACATCCCGCAATGGACGGGATACACCCTGGGCTACCGCTTGGTGTCGGCGTATCTCGCGGAAAATCCGGGACAGAACGCGACGACCCTCGTAGACGCACCGGCGCGCGTCTTTCGTCCATGATTGCTCACTCGGCGCGCAGCGACAACGCCGGATCGGTCCGCGCCGCTCGTCGCGCCGGCACAGCCGCGGCCACGATCCCGGCGAGACACACGAGGAGCGGACCCGTCATGAACGACGGTCCGTCATGCACGCTCAATCCATAGAGCAGCGCGCTCAGGAGCCGGCTGCTGCTCCACGCGAGTACGAGTCCAACGCCGGCGCCAAGCCCGAGCACCGCCAGAATGCCGCGCTCGACGGAGAGCCAGATCCCCGAGGGTGTCGCCCCAATCGCGAGACGAATTCCAATCTCTCGCGTGCGCAACATCACGGCATACGAGACGGCGCCGGTGGTGCCGACCACGGTGAGCATGAGCACGATCACCGCAAACGAAACGAGCATGCCGCGAAGGAAGCGGCGGTCGGCCATGGTCTCGTCGATGTTCGACGCGAGCGTGGTCGAGCGCAGCGGGAGATTCGCGTCGATGCCACGCACTACGCGGCGTGTGGTCGCCGCCACCACTGCTTCGGGCGCGGTCGACCGCACCACGGCGTAGACGAAGCCAGGCGGGCGTTGCGCGAACGGCACGTACATCTCGAGTTGCTGGCCGGCGGGAATGCGCCAGTCGCGCGCATCGTTCACCACGCCGACCACCGTGAACAACGCGCCACGACGATCGGCGAGCGGGCGCACGCGCCGGCCGATCGGGTTCTGTCCGGGCCACAGCTTGTCAGCAAGCGACTGATTGACGATGGCGACGTCCGGCGAGCCGTCGCGATCGCCTTCGTTGAAGACGCGTCCGCGGTGCAGTGTCATGCGAATCGTATGGAAGAAACCGGGCGACACGAAACGCATGCGCGAAATGGCCGCCCACTCCTTTTGCGAGTTGGGGTTCGTGATCGGCGGCAGCAGGAGCGGGCTGTTTCCACCGCCCTGATCGGTCGGCAGCGCGCTTCCAAGCGCGACGTCGCTGCCGGGTAATGCCGCGGCGAGCTCACGAACGATGCGATCGCCGACGACCGCGCGCGCCGTATCCGAGGAATACGCGTTCGTGGCAAGAGGAACAGTCGTCACAGTCACGTCACGAGCGTCGAAGCCGGCCGGCGTGTCGAGAATATTCTCAACGGTTCGCATGACGAGGCGCGCGTTCACGATGAGCGTCACCGCGGCCGCCGCTTGAATCGCGAGGAGCACCGACCACGCGTGCGAGGGCCGCGACGCGCGCATTGCCGCGGCGCCGAGCGCTCCGTGCGTCGCGCGACGCGATGCGAGCGCGGGAATGATGCTGAAGCCGATCGCGACCAACGCCGCGACGAGCACGGCGAACGCGATCACGCGCGCATCGAGCCGGAGCTCGTTGAGCCGCGGCACGAGGCCGACTCCCCACGTGCGCATCGCGACGACGCCACCCCACGCGATCAGCACTCCGCCCACGCTGCCCGCGGCGACGAGAATCGTGGTCTCGACGACGGCCTGTCGGATGAGACGCCAGCGTGCCGCGCCGAACGCGACGCGTACCGCCGCTTCGCGCAGCCGCGCCGTGCCGCGCGCCATCAGCATCATCGCGACGTTCACGCACGTGACGACCAGCACGAAGACCGCGGCGCCCAAGAGGATGAGCAGCGGCCGGCGTGTGTTCGCGACGACACGATCGATCAGCGGAACGGTCACCACGGCGGCAGAAATGCTCGCGTCACCGTAGGTGCGCTTGAGCTCCGCTGCGATCCCATTCATCTCGCGACGTGCGGCGGCCAGCGTCACACCTGGTCTGAGCCGGCCGATCACCCAGTAGTTGCCCGCGCCTCGAATGCGCACGGGATCGATTTCGAGCGGGAACCAGATGTCCGCGCTGCCGAGAATGCGGAACGTGCTCGGCATGACGCCGACGATCGTCCGCGGCCGTCCCCACAGCGTGAGTTTCACGCGTGAGAGATCCGTCGTCGCGCCGAGATGCTGACGCCAGAAGGCCTCGCCGACGACGATCGTCGCATCCGCACCGGGGCGATTCTCGCTCGGCGCAATCCAGCGGCCGACGATGGGCTGGACGCCGAGCATCTGGAAAAATCCGCGCGACACGTTCTGGACGCGGGCGATTACCGGCTCGTCGGCTCCGAGGACGGGTGCGCCGTCGGCGAACGTCAATGCCTCCATGGCATCGAAACTGTGCGCTCGGGCGCGCCAGTCGTCGAAGTTGGGGTACGAGACGAGCATGGGCTGGTTCGCGCGGTATTCCTCGCCCATGAAGACGAGGCGATCCGGATGCGCGAACGCGAGTGGCGCGAGCAAGCTGTGTTGCACCACGGCGAACATCGCGCTCGCGGCGCCAATGCCGACGGCGAGTGTGATGATCGCGGTGAGGGCGAAGCCGGGGTATCGGCGCAGCAGGCGCGTTCCATATCGCAGGTCCTGACCAACTTCGCGCAACGTCTCCAACATGCCCAATCTCTCCTCGCGCTTGCGCGCGGCGTTGTGGAGCTCGGCCATCGTCTCGTCGAACGATCCGAATCGCCGGCGCGCCTCGTCGCGCGCGGCGTCGCGTGTCCATCCGAGCCGCGTCAACTGGTCAACGCGTTCGGCGATGTGGAATTCGATTTCTTCGTCCATCTCCGCGGCGGCCCCGGCCGGGCGGCGCCACGGGAGGCGAAAGAGCCGTCGCGCACCCGGCGGCCGCGCAGTCATGCGGGGTTGCCCAGCATGTCGCTGAGCGCGTGTGCGTAGCGGAGCAGTGCGGCCGACTGTGCCTTGAGCTCGCGTCGGCCCTCTGGCGTGAGCCGATAGTAGCGGGCGCGCCGATTGTTCTCGGTGACGCGCCACTCGGCCGCGATGAGCTCGCGGCGCTCGAGGCGCACGAGGGCGTGATACAGGGCGCCGTCCTCGAACTCGAACGCGCCGTGGGATTGGCTTTCGAGCCAGGTGGTGATCTCGAAGCCGTGCATCGGCTCGAGGCGCAGTGCGCGCAGCACGAGCGTGTCGAGCAAGCCGCGGAGGACGGGCGATTGATCGGCCATCGTAACCCCAAGTAGTTCCTCTGAAATACTGGGGGGAGAGTAACGGCTGGTCGTGATCTCTGTCAAGCGCGGCGGGTCCAACCCCGGCCTCCGGCACGGGGAGGGGGGGCCGGACCGCCTTGAAACTTGCGGCCCCACCCGTCCGTTGGTAGAGTGTCTACCATCCGTGGTAGACACTCTACTACCGTATTGACGCCCGACATGCCGCCACGCGCCACCGACAAGCTCGAGCTGCTCCAGGGCACGCTCGACATGCTCATTCTCAAGACGCTCCTCTTCGGCCCCGCCCACGGGCACGGGATCGCGACCTCCATTCGCCAGACGACGAGCGACGCGCTCGTCGTCGAGCACGGGTCGCTGTACCCCGCGCTCCACCGTCTGCAGCGTGACGGATTCATTGCGTCCCGGTGGGAAAAGGTCCCCGACAAGAATCGCGAGCTCAAATGCTATCGTCTCACCGCCGCGGGGCGGCGGCAGCTGAGCAGGCAGCAGTCGAAGTGGGACGACCTCGTGCGCGCCATCGGCAGCGTCATGAATCCGTTGCCGGAGGGTTGAACCATGCTGCGTCGCGCCATCGCGCGCCTTCGCAAACGCGGCGCACCGAGCGACGACGAGATCGCGCGCGAGCTGCGCGACCATCTCGAGCTCGACGCGGAGTCGTTCGTGTCATCCGGTGCTGCTCCCGATGCACGTTTTCTCGCCCAACGGAGATTCGGCAACATGACCAATGTGAGCGAGGCAGTGCGCGACGTATGGCGATGGACGTGGCTGGAGCAGCTCGCGCAGGATCTCCGCCACGGCGTCCGTGCGATTGCCCACAGTCCGCTGTACGCGGCGGCCGTGGTGATCACGCTCGCCATGGGTATCGGCGCGGCGTCGTCGGTGTACAGTCTTTCGCGCGCGATCCACAATCCGTTTCCGCGGTTGCCGTCGGATCGCTTGCTCTCGATTACGCATAGCACGGCGTCGTGCCCCACCGAGTGCACGGAAGTGTCGCCGGCGGCGCTTGCCGCGCTTCGGACTCGCGCGCCGTCGATCATCGCGATCGGCGCGGCCAATTCGCGCCTCGCGCTCCGCACGGCGAATGGCAGCGAGCCCTTGTCGGGATACGCCGTCTCTCCCAACACGTTCGAGGCGATCGACGCCCCGTTCGCCGCGGGGCGCGGATTCTCCAAGGACGCCGGGCAGCCGGACGCGCCGAAGTTTGTCGTCCTCTCGTATGACTTCTGGCAACGGCGCTTTGGCGGCAGCCGCGGCGTCATCGATTCGACGATCACGCTGGGAGAGCGGCCGTTCACGGTGACGGGCGTCCTCGCCAAGGACGTCGTCTTCCCGACGGCGGCCGATGCGTATACGCCGTTTGTACTCGGCGCGGGCGACCGCTCGAATTACGGCGCGCGGCAGTATGCCGTGTTCGCGCGCATCGCACCGGGCGCGACGTTCGCCACGGCGGTCGCCGAAGTGAACACGGTCGGCCAGCAGCTGGCGCGCGAATCGCCAAGGACGGACAGCGGCTGGGTGCTGCGCGCGCGTCCGATCGCCACCTATCATACCGACGACGTCTCGATTCTCGTGCAGATCTCCGGCATCGCCGCGCTGCTCGTGTTTCTCGCGGCGTGCATGAGCGCGGCGAACCTCGCGCTCTCGCGTCTCGCGACGCGCCGCCACGAGTTGGCGCTGCGGACCGCGCTCGGCGTGCGCCGCTGGCGTCTCGCGCGCCATCTCTTGACGGAATCGCTGTTGCTGTCGCTCGTCGCCGGCGCGGCGGGCGCTGCGCTCGCCGGCTGGGGCGTCCACGCGATACGGGACGCGATCCCCGCGAATTTCGCGCAGTTCATTCCTGGCTGGGCGCGCCTGGGTCTCGACGGACACACGTTGGCATTCGCGTTCGCGGCCGCCGTGCTGTCGATGATGGCGTTCGCCGCGCTGCCGGTGCGGCGCGCGACGCGGGTGGACCTGGCTCGCGTCCTGTCCGAGGGCGGACGCGCGAGCACCGGCGGCGTGCGCAACACGCGCGTCCGCGCGACGCTCATCGTGCTCGAGGTGAGCATCGCGCTCGTGCTGCTCACCGCCGCGACGCTGCTGACACGGAGTGTGCGCAATATGGTTCGCGGCGATGCGGGCGTGCGGCTCGACCACGCATTGGTGATGCATCTGACGCTGCCGCCGCAGATGTCCGATTCCGCTCAGATCGATTTCTATCGCCGGCTCGACGCGAATTTTCGACGAGAGCCCGGTGTTCGCGCCGGAGGCATCACGACGACGACGCCATTGAGCAACAACTTCTATGGCGTGGGCTTCCGCGTTCCCGGGCGGCCGCCGGAGCCGAACGGGCGCGGATTGTCCGCGAATGATCAACATGTCACGCCTGGCTACGCGACCGCGGCGGGCATGCGCATCGAAGAAGGGCGAATGATCGGCGCGCAAGACGAAGCGTCGCCCGCGGCGCAGCGCGTGGTCGTCGTCAACCGCTTCATGGCCAACGCCCTATGGCCGCACGCCAGCGCCATCGGTCGCGTCGTCATCATCGACAAGATTCCGTGGACGGTCGTGGGGGTCGCCGCGAACGTGTATCACGGCGGGCTCGACGAGCCGCTGCGCAATACCGTCTATCGGTCGATCTATCAGTCGCCAAGCTCGTACGCGGCGGCCGCGGTGTGGACGGACGGCGATCCGTCAGCGATGCGCGACGCCGTGCGAAGCGTCGTCGCGCGCACCGATCGGAGCGTCGCCGTCGGCGACATCATGACGATGGTCGAGATGCAGGCGCGTCACGTGTCGGCGTTCTCGATGATGGCCGGCATGCTCGCCGTCCTGGCGATCGTGACGATGACGATCGCCGCCGTCGGCTTGTACGGTCTCATCGCCTATGGCGTGGCGCAGCGGACGCGGGAGATCGGCGTGCGCATCGCGCTGGGCGCGCGTCCGTTCGACATTCTTTCGCAGATCGGCGCCGGCGCGGTGAAGCTCACGATGGTCGGCATCGTGTTCGGCGTGATCGGCGGCGCGCTCTTCGCGCGATTACTCACGGTGATGTTGTATCGCGTGACCGCGGGCGATCCAGCGACGTTCGTCGGCGTTTCGCTCGCGTTGCTGGCGATCGCGTTGACGGCGGCGTTGATCCCGTCGTGGCGTGCCGCGCGAGTCGATCCGACCATCGCGCTGCGCGACTAGCTGTGTGATTGCGCTGATGCCGGTTCCGCGACCGCATGGCTGATCACCAGCATCATCCCGGCAAAGAGCAGCGTGTCGAAAATGAAATTGAGCGCGTTGAGCTGTTGCGACGCGTCGTGCGCGAGGAAGAACTGTGGCACATAGAGCGCGACAGTGAGCAGCGTCATCAACAGGCCGGATCGCGCGGCGCTCGACGCCGCATGTTTCTGGGCGAGCATCGCGATTCCAAACGCGACGAGAAGCAGACCCGTGGCGTAGGCGAACAGGCGAGGGAAGGGAATCCACGCCGCGGTCGGCGTGACGTCCGGCACACCGGGCGAGAACTGCGGATAGAGCAGGTTTTCGAGACCGTAAAAGACAAGGACGAACGCGGTCCAGATCCGCGCGATTCGAGCCAGGGTCAGCGCCGGTTGCGGGTGGTCGGTGCGGATCACGGTGGCAAAGAGCGCCAAGGCTCCGATCGCGTACGTGGTCTCGCGGGCAGCGAGGCTCCAAAACAGTCGCGTCGTGGGATGTGTGATCGCGCCCGGCAAATCCATCAGGAGCACGAACAACGCGAACATGACCGCGAGGCAGAGCGACGACCAGCGGACGTATCGACGAGCGACGAAGCTCAATGCGGCGGCGAGATGCGCCACGCCGACGAAGTAGGCGATGAACAACCGGCCCGGCAGCCATTTCGGAACGAGGCCGGCGAGGGCCGGCGCGATCGTGAAGTGCTCGCCCGCGAACGCCGCGAGGGATGCGGCGACAAGAACGGGGCCGAAGGCGGCGAGGCCGTGTGCGTCGCGGCGGTAGGTGATCAATCCCGCGACGAGAACAGCGAGTCCCAGAAGCGCCGGCCAGAATACGGTTGGATCGGTCATGGTGTCCGTACCTACGGAAGGTGGCGCTTTGTTGTTGGTCGCGAAGCGGGGATCAGGCACGCGCGGACTTACGATGTGGGCCTTGGGGGCGAACCGGAAGTGTCGGAATCCTGACTCTTGCGCGGGCGGCCGTTTGATCCTACACTCATGTCGGTTACCGACATGAGACCATGAGCAAACCGACTGATCTCGTTCAGGGCACACTGGACATCCTCGTCCTGAAGATGCTCGCGCTCGAGCCGATGAACGGCTGGGCGATCAGCGAACGCCTTCGCCAGGTCTCCGCCGAGGCGCTCGTTGTGAGCCACGGCTCACTGTACCCGGCGCTTCACAAGCTGGAGCACATCGGATTGGTGACCGCCGAATGGCGCACCACCGACAACAATCGGCGCGCCAAGTTTTACACGTTGACGCGGCCGGGACGCCAGTTCCTCAAGGCGCAAACCACCGATTGGGTGCGTCTCTCGAGCGCGATCACGGCCGTGCTTCACCTGCAGGAGGTGTAGAATGGGCATCGAGCGAATGTGGTACGTCATCCGTCTCCGCCTCCGTGACGTGTTCCACCGCCGGCGCGCGGAGCGCGACCTGGACGACGAGATGCGCTATCACATCGAGCGCGAGACGGCCATTCGCATCACGCGCGGCGAACCATCGCGGGCGGCGCGCGCGGCGGCGGTGCGCGATTTCGGCGGCCTCGAATATCACAAGGATTATGCGCGCGATACGCGCGGAACAGAGTTCATCGACTCGCTGACACGTGACGTGCGCTACGCCGTGCGGAGCCTGTTGCGCGCGCCGGCATTCACGATCGTCGTCGTCGCGACGCTCGCACTCGGCATTGGCGCGAACAGCGCCGTGTTCTCGATCGTCGACGCCGTCCTGCTGCACCCGCTGCCCGTCGACCATCCGGCGCAACTGGTTTCGATCGCGGAAGCGATCACCGATCAGGTCACGCGGGCACCGCTGTCGTATCCGAACTATCGCGCGTTGGCGGAGCGCGCTCGTTCGTTCACGGGAATCGCGGCGTTCGCCACGCAGGATGCCGTCGTCGCCACGACGGCGGGCGCATCCGAGCAGATGCAGACCGCGGCCGCCTCGGGAAACTACTTCTCGGTGCTGGGACTCCACGCGCAGGTGGGCCGTCTGATCGCTCCGAGCGACGATGATGTCCCCGGCGCGCATCCGGTCGTCGTGCTGAGCGACGCGTTGTGGACGCGCGCCTTCGATCGCAATCGGAGCGTCGTCGGATCCACCATCAAGATCGGCAACAACCCGTTCACGATCATCGGAGTCGCGCCGCGTGGATTTCGCGGCACGTTGCTGAACGAGGCGCCGCAGCTCTGGGTACCCGCGACCATGCTCGCCGATCTCGGATTGGGTGGATTTCTTTCCGCGGATCATCGCGCCCGGCTGTTTACGCTGCCCAACTTCCATTATTGGCGACTCGTCGGTCGTCTGCGCGATGAACACGCGTCCGGGGCGGCGGCCGCCGAGCTGAACGCGGTCTTCGCGCAGCAAAAGGCGCTCACGCCCAGGAAGTCCGCGATGTCGATGGGCTATGCGGGACGCGAAGTGCGCGATCCCGTGCGCTTGACGCCGGTGAACGACGCCGCGGCATTCAACGATCGAGCGACACTCGTTCGATTCATGTGGATTCTGAGCATCGTCGTCGTGCTCACGCTGCTGATCGCGTGCTTCAACGTCGCGAACTTGTTTCTCGTGCGGGGCGGCGAACGCAGCCTGGAGCTGAGTGTGCGAGCATCGCTCGGCGCGTCGCGGGGACGTATCGCGCAGCAGCTTGCCGTCGAAAGCCTGCTCCTGGGCATTGCGGGCGCGCTCGGCGGAGTGATCGTGAGCCGAGCGGGCGTGCACCTCCTGGCGACGTTCACGTTGCCCGGCGGCGTTCGATTGGCCGACATCCCGTTCGCATTGAACGCGCGAGTGCTCGGCGGCACGATCGCGCTGGGCGCGGTCACCGCGCTGATCTTTGGATTGGGGCCCGCGCTCCAGACCTCGCGCGCGAGCTTGATCGCCACGCTGCGCAAAACACAGGCGAGCTCCGGACTCGATACGCGCGCGCTGCTCCTCGCCGGCGAGGTCGCGCTCTCGATCGTGCTCCTCGTGGGTGCCGGTCTCTTCGTGCGAACGATGCAGGCCGGCCTGCGGAGCGATCTCGGCTTCGATCCCGCCCCGCTCGCCGCGGCGCGCATCAATCCCGCGTTGGGCGGATACAAAGGAGTAGAATTAGCGAACTATTATCGCGACGCGACGGCGCGGGCGGCCGCCATTCATGGAGTGACGGGGGTCGCGCTGGGCACCCAGGTGCCGTTGGCGAAGGTCGACGTGCTGCCCTTCGTCGCCGGCGAGAAAGCCGCCGCTCAAGCTCCGGGGACCGAGGATCAGGTGAACGCGGGCTGGGTCTACATCAGCCCGAACTACTTCGACGTGCTGCATGTGCCGATCGTCGACGGCCGGGCATTCATCGCGAGCGATACGGCGCGGGCATTGAGCACGGCCATCATCAATCAAGCGGCGGCAAAGGCGTTCTTCCCCGACGGGCATCCGGTGGGGCGCCAGATCGTTCATGCGGGGATGATGCGCTTCACCGTCGTCGGCGTGGTGCGCGATACGAAGTACGCGTCGGTCCAGGACCGGCAGGTCCCGATGGTATTCACGCCCATGATACCCGATTTCAGCGACGACGTGCAGTTCATCGTCCGGAGCACGAACCCCGCGGCCGCGTTGGCGGACTTGCGGCGCGTGCTGGCGGAAGTCGCGCCCCACCCGCCGATTCGCCAGGCCCGGCTCGTGGCCGACCAGGTCAACGCGGCGCTTCAACCACAGCGTTTCGGCGCAACGTTGCTCGGCGCCTATTCGCTCCTGGGTCTGCTGATCGCGGCTGTGGGTGTATACGGATTGGTGGCGTACATCGTGGCGCGGCAGCGGCGCGAGATCGGCATTCGAATCGCACTTGGGGCGGGAGGCGGCCAGGTCGTGCAACTCGTGACGTCGCGAATTGTCACGGCGGTCGCAGGGGGCGTCATCGTTGGACTGATTGGCGCGGCCCTGGCGACTCGAGCGCTCTCGGGATTTCTCTACGGCGTAACGCCGACCGATGGGCCGGCGTTTGCCGCCGCGGCGCTGGTGATGCTGCTCGCGGCGCTGGGCGCATGCGTCCTTCCGGCGCGGCGTGCGCTGCGCACGGATCCGGTGTTGGCGATGCGTCTCGAGTAAACTCGAATAAACGCGACTAAACCCGAGGTGCCCTGCTACAACGACTTCAAATATTCGATGAGATCACGCTTCTCGGCCGCGGTAAGGCCGAGCTTGAAGTGCGTGTCGTAATGCTCGACGACGGCCATGAGGTCCTTGAAACGCCCATCGTGATAGTATCCCGGGCCCGCGGCGCCATGCCCATTCGACTTGTCATACGTCCACAAGCCTTTCAGCGGTGCCGTGCGATACGAATGATCCGGGGACCGGGACGATTGGAAATCGTCGATTCCCATTTCCTGCGCGGTATGCGTGTTCCACCCAGGCTCGGTGAACAGCGGGGGCACGTGGCAGGTCGCGCACGTGCCTTTGCCGTTGAACACACCTTCACCGCGGCTCGCGGCGGCGGCGTCGAACGAGCCCGCGGGCGGCGGGGGTGCGGGAATCGACAGCTGATATACCTGCAGCGCGCCGAGCAGCGGGGTCACCTCATCGGGCGAATTCCGCATCTTCCACGCGCCGGTTCGCGCGCTCACGGGATATTTCTTCGCATCGGCCAATCGCCGATCGTAGAACGTGCCTTTGCCGTGCATCTCTGTATTCGCGACGTAGGCATTCCAGTAGGTGACGTCGCCCCAGCCGCCGGTCCATGTATGGTTGTTCACGCCGGCGAGCCCAAATGCGTTCGGAATGATGGTGCCGGCCTGCATGCCGTCCGGCCGCATTGCCTTGCCGTCCTTGTCGAGCTCCGCGTCGAAGCGACCCGGGCCCCACGAGCCGAGCACTTTTTTCGCGGTCGCGACGTCGACCTTGAGCAGGTTGGCGACGATCGAGACGTTCGGCGTCGCGGCGATGATCGCTCCCGGATTGAGATCGCGATTCCCGAAGCCGTCCAGCCGATGGCCGATGCCGGGCGCGAACGCATCGTCGACCGTGGAGTGACACACAGCGCACGTGAGTCCGACTTTCGTCATGCGATCGCCGTCGAACGTACCGACCACACCGAGCACCGCCTTGAGCTTGATGAGCGTCAACGTCGTCGCCGGATCGTTCAGGTCGACCTTGCCGGCCTTGATCGCATCGACGACCGCGGAGGGCAGAGCATCCATGTCGACCTTGAGGCCAAGTGAGAGCGCCGTCTTCGGACTGACGCCGGCCCCCACGCCGCCGTGCGCGGCGCCCTCGATCGCCTTGTCCAGACCAAGGCCGTCACTCCAGAACGCTTCGTCGCCGAACGTCGCGTAGCGAAAGGTGTTTCGCCCGTCGTTCATCATCTGTTGCGCGGCATGGGCGACGGTGACGTCCCATGGGGCCATCGGGCGCGCAACCGAGACGGTCGTCGCCGGCCGCGCAAACGCCGAGACGACATGCGTCGCGCCGATCGCGACGATCGCCGTCGCCGCGACAACACCGCTCCAGAACACCAGCCTGTTTCGCCGACGCATTTCGTCTCCCTGTGGATGCCCCCGCCGATGCAACCAAGTCCGGAACCGATGCGGCGTCTTGGAGATTCTTGACGTCATCCGCCTCATCGCAGGCCACGCATGCCGGGCTCATCCAGCCGTCGGGATGTCGATCGAGCCGATGTCGCAGCGTTCGACGTCGCCGGCGAGCGCGTCGAAGTGCTCCGCACGCTGTACCGCGTAATGACCTTCCCTCGGCATTCGCACGACACGTACACGTTGGGGGTTGGGCTGCGCGGTGTCGGGTCGATCTGGTGTCGCGGCGTGAGCCACGTGCGCCGGCGCGGCGACATCGTCGTCATTCCGCCCGGCGAGGTCCACACCGGCGGCATTGGGCCACACTCGGACGTGCTCTCGTATTTCGCGGCGCACGTGCCGGTGTCGCTGTTCGAGCAATGCGCGGAGAGCGAGGGAGTCGCTCCCGGACGGCTGGAGTTTCTAGTTCCAGTATTACAGGACACTCTCGTCGAGCGAGCGCTCCTCACGCTCGAGCGGCGATTGCTGCCTCCGCTCGGAACGACTCGGGAGCAGCGACCATCGAGCGCGGTGCTTGCCGGCATCACCTCCCAGGAAGCACTGACACTTGCCATCGCGGCCGTCGTGCGTCATCACGGCGGACGGAGATCGAGCGCGGCGATGCATGACGATCCGATGGCCGTGCGCACCGCCAAGCAGGTCATGCAGTCCTGCTTCGCCGATTCGAGCAAGACCTCGCTGGACGCGCTGGCGGCGCAGGCAGGCATCACATCGTTTCACCTGATTCGCACTTTCACGCGATCGACGGGCGTCTCGCCGCACCAGTACCTGCTTCAGGTTCGTGTCGAACGCGCGCGGGTGCTGCTCGCGTCAGGTGAAGCGCCGTCCGTCGTGGCGGCGCTGACCGGGTTCGTGGATCAAAGCCATCTCACCGGGCATTTCAAGCGGTATGTAGGCACGACGCCCGGGAACTACCAACGTGGAATGCGGGCTTGACGCGAGCGCGCTCAGTCACCGCGAAGAATGTCCATGGGCGCCATGCGCAGCAAACCTCGTCCGGCGAGCGCGGCAGCGACAACGCCAATCAAAACGATCGACACCGGCACGGCGATCCACACGCCCGGATCGAGCGGCCGCGTGTCGAATAACAGACCAGCGAGTTGTCGAACGACGAGCGCCGTGAGCGCGAGACCACACGCGGTACCGACGATCACCGGAGCCACACCGTCGCGCGCGACCACCGATCGCAAGTGCGCCACCTCGGCTCCCATGGCCACACGAATCGCCAACTCGCGGCGCCGATCGATGACCGTCCGGGCAACGATCGCCGAAAGACCGGCGAGCGTGATGACGAGCGCGATGCTCGAAAACGCGATCGCCGCGAACGTGTAGAAGCGCCGATCGGCAATCGATTCGTCGAGAATCCGATCGACCGTCGTGACGTTCATCGCCGGCACGGCGGGATCCGCGGCGTGGATCGCGCGACGTAAGGCCGGCGCGACAGCGTCCAACGGAAGCGCAGTGCGCGCGACAATGCAAATGAGGTTTTCGGGATGCTGCGCCACGGAGATGTACACCGCCGGTCGCGCCGCTTCATCGAATCCGGCGTACCGCACGTCACGCACGATGCCGACGATTCGTTTCGGCACTTCGGAATCGATCGCTTGACCGATCGGGTCGTTCGCGCCGAAGAGGTTCCGCGCCAGCGACTCGGAAATGATCGCGACGTTTGGGCCGTTCGCGTTGTCGGCGCTGTTGAACCAGCGCCCCCGCACAAGTGACACGTTCATGACGTCGAAGTAGGCGGAATCGACCATGCGGAGGGCCGCTGGCAGCTCTCTGCCGCCATCCGCGCGTCCAACTCTCGACGTGAAGTCGGTGCCGCGAAATGGAACGGCCGACGTCACGCCAACGTCACGAATGCCGGGGACGGCGCGCACGCCGTTTACCGCCGCCGTGAGAAACGCCGCGATGCGTGTCGGATCGCGGTACTTTGGATCGAGCAGCCGCGTTTCGAGCGTCACCACGTGATCCGATGAAAAGCCGAGCGGAACGTGGCCAAGGCGCCAGAAGCTGACGAGAAGCAGACCCGCAGCCAGCAGCAGCGCCGTGGCAATCGCGCTTTGTACGGCAAGGATGCGCTGTCGCCATCCGAGCCATCGGCCGCCATCGCTCGCGTGTTCCTTCGCGGAAAGCAACGCACGGATGTCGAACCGCGTCAAGGAACGCAGCGGCACGAGCGCGGCGATCATCGTCATCGCGATCGCGACGCCGCCGGTGACGAGCAACACGCCGACTGCGGGTGAGACCTCGTCGCCGCGTGGCAATCCGCCGGGAAGTATGCGTCGCAACATCGGCAGGAGCACCGCGGCGGCGACGATCCCGATGCCGGCCGCGCCAAGACAGAGCGCGAAGCCCTCCGTGACGAGCTGGCGTGCAAGGCGGCCGCGATCGGCACCGAGCGCGGTGCGCACGGCGAGCTCGTCGCGCCGTGCGATGCCGCGAAGGACGATGATACTCGCCGCGGTCACCGAGGTGATGACGAGCAAGAGACATACGACCGCCGAGAGCAAGTAGAGCTCGGGACGTGCGTCAGCGAGCACCCAATCCCGGATAGGGCTCGCCGAGAGAGTGACGAACGATGGCTGTCGAGGGACCGGCGCGGTCGGCGGCGCGGCAGCCGAAGGCGCACCCATGGGATCGAGCGCGCGGAGGCGCACGTCGGCTTGCTCGATCGTCACGCCGTCGACGAGCCGGCCGACGAGTTGATACACCGGTTCCGACGCGAGCGACCGCGGGTTGGCCGCGGCCATCACCGTCCACGGCAACGCGAGCCACGCTTGCGTCTCCTCGGGATACGTGAAGCGAAAGTCGGGAGGCAGCACGCCGGCGACGCGATACGATCGTGTGGCGCGAGGGGAGCGTCCGACCGTGAGCGTCAGCGGCCGGCCAACGATGCTCGGATCCGCGCCGAAGTACTCTCGCCATGCCCGATAGCTGACAACGATCGATGCCGCATCGTCGTCGTTGCCCTGATCGGCGAACAGGTTCCCGAGATACGGGTGAACGTCGAGCAGCGCGAAAAAGTTCGGGGTGACGTACGCACCATGAAGGCGCTCGACGTGATCGGCGAAGGGCAAATCAAACTGTGCGGCGAGGTTGCCCTGCCACGACTCGATCGCGGCAAGGTCGCGGAAGAGACCATGGCTGTCGCGGCGTAGACCGAGCACCGCGTTCCCGACGAGGAGCCCGTGCTCGAGGCTCGGAGATTTTCGTTGTGGAGCGACTCCGCGCCGCGGCGCAGCCGTCGGTACATCGCGTGGACGCATCCAGACCATGGCAAGTCGATCCGCGGCGGAATAGGGCAGCGGCCGAAATGCGACACCGTAGAGCACATTGAACACCGCCGAGGCAGCCCCGACGCCGATGGCCAAAACGCCGATGACACCGGCCAACGTCCAGGGCGAACGCCGGAATGCTCGCGTGACGTAGCCGAGATCCGCTCGGAGCAGATCGATGTGTACGCGAGCGGCGTTGGGCAGCACATCGGCCGTCGAGGCGAGCGCGTAACCCGGCAATCCCCAGCGGGGGGGATCCGCCGCGAGGCGCTGCGCGAACACGTCTCGCATCTCGTCGCCATAGGTCGTGCGATACGATGCGGGATAGCAATAGAGCAGCGCGGAGTAGAGTCGGAGCCGGGTCGGGGTCGAGCGCCCGTCACCGTTCTGCGTCGAAGTCATCGGTATCCTCACCAAGCGGGAGTGCCGGATATAGCGACAGTGGATATAGCCACAGTGGATATAGACACGCAATGACCCAACATGGTTCGCCCGGCGAACCTTGGCGGCCGGATTTAGATACGTGGTGCGCCATCCCCGCGCCCCGAGCCGCGGAACGCCGTCGCGCTCCATATCCGAGAGGACTACCGTGGGAAAAACCGACGAAGCGCTCAAACAGCACCTCCATGCCCTCGAAGCCCGCGATCAAACGCAGCGCGCCGCGATCAGCGCCCTCGGCGTGGATCTGCAAACCAAGAGGGTCATCGACGTGACGTTCGTGGCGCGGGACGAGTCGTCAGCCGCCGCGCTCGCGACGGCGCTTCGCCGAAACGAGCTGCTGGCGACCGCGGCTCCGTCCAGCGTGAGCGCGCGGTGGCTCGTGACCGGGTCGCTCGAGGCGTCGGTCGATTGGATCACGACGCGGGCGAACATCGCGACGTTCATCTTGTTCGCGGACAAGTACGAGTGCGAGTACGATGGCTGGGGAACGGCGCTCGTCGAAGCCGCAAAGCGAATCGACCAGCGTTGAAGCGCAAACCTCGGCCGAATATACTTGAGCAGCCGAATGATGTAGATACATCTTACCAGCCGCGTGCACTCGCACCTTCCCGCATGACCCACGACACCGCAACCACGATCGCGGCATGGCTCGTTGGCGTTCCGCTCGCCATCGCCGTTGCGCGCCAATGCCGCCGGCCGACGTGGATTCTCGGCCGATTGATCGCGCGCTCGATGAACGCGAGCCACGTGCGCCTGACGGCCTGGGGTCTCAGCCATCTGTCGATCGGCCCGGAAGCCACCGTCCTCGATATCGGCTGCGGCGGCGGACAGACCATCAAGACGCTCGCGTCGATGGCCGCGAATGGCAAAGTCTTCGGCGTCGACTACGCGCCGGCGAGTATCGCGACGGCGCGCGCGACGAATGCGAAGCAAATCGCCACGGGCAGCGTCGACATTCGGCCGGCCTCCGTGTCCAACCTTCCGTTTCCGGCGGACATGTTCGACGTCGTCACCGCCGTGGAAACGCACTACTACTGGCCGGACCTGCAACACGACCTGGAGGAGGTGCGGCGCGTGCTCAAGCCGGGCGGGCGACTGATGATTCTCGCCGAAGCGTACCGCGGCAAGCGCCTCGACTTCCTATTCTGGCCGGTAATGGCGCTGCTCGGCGCACGCTATCTCACGCGCGCCGAGCATGCTCGAGCGCTCGAGGGCGCCGGGTATCGCGACGTCGAAGTACTCGAGGAGCGCACGCACGGCTGGATCTGCGCGCTGGGAAGCAAGCCGAGTTAGCGCAGCATCTGCGTCACACGCGGCGCCGAGCGCCGAAGAAGCCGAAGAACCCGTAGCGCGACTGCGGGATTGATCGAGACGGCGCGGCCATCTCATACGCGACGAGCGCGGCCAAAGGAATCGGATGGGAAACTTCTACGCAAACATCACGCTGCGCGCCGCCGACACCGCGGCCGCCGTCGCCGCGCTCACGCATCTCCGCCGCGATGCGTGGGTCGCGTCCGATGCGGGGGACGTCGTGGTGTTCGACAAAGCGTGCGACGATCAGGACATTCACGCTTTGGAGCAACTCACGATTGCGCTGTCCGACCGGCTTCATTGCTCGGCACTCGCCGCCTGCAATCACGACGACGACACCTTGACGTTGCTGTTGGCGGCGTCGGGCACGTTGCTCGATCGATACGACTCGAACCCGGGATACTTCGAAGGCGAGAATCTGCCTCCTGCTGGCGGCGATGCGAAGCAGTTGTGCACGGCGTTCGGCGTGCGCGGTCAAATCCGCGAGCTACGCCGGGTGCTGCACGCCGACCATTCGCAATTTGTTCTGGAAGTCGATCGCCATCGCGCGATGCAGGCGATACTCGCGTTGCCTCCGACGCTCTCATTTCTCGGCTACCGCTATGTCGCGCGCGGCGAGTTGGCGGGCGATCCGGCCGCGGCGACGTTGCAGCGGGTTTGGGGCGAAGACAGTGCGTCCGACGCGGTACCCGCGTCGCATCCCGCTCTGCAGTCGCCGACCTACGAACAAGCGATGGCGGCGCTGCAAGCCGAGCCGAACGCGTTCTGGGCCGAGTTCGCGCTGGCGCTTCAAGACGCCGATGTGCCGGAGAGTGGTCGCGCGCTGTTCAAGGTCACGCGCGGGAACGGGCAGCAGTTGATCGCGCAGTTGAGAGAGTACGTCCGATCGCACGGGTTGGTCGGTCCCGATGGTTGGATTCGCGCGGACGACCGCCTGGCGGAGTTTCTCGGCGAGCGTGAGTTCGGACATCTCGCGCTGTCGAGGCTCTTGCTGAAGGCCCTGGGCTGTGAGCCGCTGAGCGCGGAAGTGATCGAAGGATTCCAGCGCAACGATCCCGCGACGCTGGCTCGCATCGCTCGGGGTTTCGAGAAGGCGATGCGAGCGGAGGACGGCGAGCCCGATGCCGCCGGCGAAGGAACGCCGGAATAGCGGGCAGTTACTCGTTGTCGTGTTAAGAAAACGTTAACACGCTCGCGCTGGCGTGAAACGATACGCGTTGGCCGCGAAACGAGACAGGCGTTCTCGGTGATCGAATTACGCATCTCGCGCATAACGATCATCGCGGTATGCGCTTAGACGAAGGCAACCATCGCTGTATCGCGGGCGCGGGAAGTGCTTGCCGGCTCGGCAAGCGATGGTGCCGCCTTCCTCAAATCCCGCTTCCAATGAACTCTCGCCTGCAATCCCTCGCTGGACTCCTGCTCCTCGGCGCGCTCGTCGCCGGGTGCAGTGACATCTCGTCTCCCATTGGGCGACAGCCGACTGGATCGGCTGCGTTCGCGAAGGGTTCGCCGAGCACAGATTCAACAGGACAGGTCGGTGGCGGCGGTGGAGGAGGAGGCGGTGGTGGTGGCGGCGGGGGCGGTGGGGGTGGCGGAGGCGGCGGTGGAAGCCTCTGCACATCCGCTGTCGTGAATGGTTCGACGATCATCTCGTGCACCGTTGCGCCGACGCTTCCGCCGAAGAGCTGAATCAGCAGCATCTCACATCATTTCAATTCTCTTACATCTTCGGAGGCAGGGATGCGCTCGTTCATTCGATCGACGTTCTGTGGGGCCGTTGTGCTGATCGGTTTCACCGCATGCAGCGATGCCACGGCGCCCGTCGCGTCCTCGGCTCGCTCGGCCGCGCAGCCGGCGGAGTTCGCCCGGGGCGGCGGTCGCAGCATTCCGACGGGGATTCCGGCGACGGTGAATCTCCCCGGCGGAGCACACTTCGAGCTCGCGTTCAGCCAGCTGCAGGGCTACCTGTACATTCCGATCAACGCGGCGGCGGCGAAGATCGCGCCGCATGGACTCACACTGGACCTCGTACCAATTCCTTGAGGTCCGAGGTCCGAGCGGATCGCGGTGCGCCGGCGGGGATCGTCGGCGCACCGTTCGCATCGTACCTGACCGTCGGCGCCGGCGCCGGCTTTTGACACGGTCCCCAACCGCTCTATAGTATAGAATGGTTGGGCACCTCCGTCGTCTTACCCGCCACCTCCCGCGCCCATGAGTCAATACACGCTCCGCGTCAACGGCCAGTCGCACACCGTCGACGTCACCGAAGACACTCCGATGCTGTGGGTGCTGCGCGACTCGTTAGGATTGGTCGGCACGAAGTACGGGTGCGGGATCGGCGAGTGTGGTGCCTGTACCATCCATCTCGACGGCAGGCCGACGCGCGCGTGCCAGACGCCCGTCTCGGATGTCGGGCGCGCCGAGATCACCACGATCGAGGGACTCGATCCCGCCGGAAAGCATCCGTTGCAGCAGGCGTGGTGTGAAGTCGACGTGCCGCAATGCGGCTACTGCCAGGCGGGGCAGATCATGACCGCGGCGGCGTTGCTCAAGCAAAAGCCACATCCCAGCGACGCCGACATCGATGCGATGATGACCGGGAACCTGTGTCGGTGCGCCTCGTACACGCGCATTCGCGCCGGCATCAAGCGAGCTGCCGAGCTCGCGACGAGCACCGCGCACGCGCAGGGAGGCCGGTCATGAAACGCCCCGTCGAGTCCTCGGCTCCGGTCGATCGCCGCGCATTTCTCAAGGTCAGCGCGCTCGCGGGTGGTGGCTTGCTCGTCGGGACGTATTTCGGCATCGGTGATTCTGCCGCCTTCGCCGAAACGGTGCACAGCGGGGCTGAGACGTTTGCGCCAAACGCCTTCGTGAGCATTTCATCAAGCGGCGCGGTCTCGATCATCGCGCCCAACTCGGAAATGGGCCAGGGCATCAAGACGTCGCTCCCGATGATCGTGGCCGAGGAGCTCGACGTGCCGTGGGAGCAGGTCACGGTGGTACAGGGAGACCTGAATCCAGCGTACGGGCGCCAGATGTCGGTCGGCAGCATGTCGACGCCCACGAACTACTCCACCATGCGCCGTGCCGGTGCCGTCGCGCGCACCATGCTCCTGATGGCGGCCACCGAGACGTGGCGCGTGCCGATGCAGGAGTTGACGACGGAGAACGGCGTGGTGATTCATGCGCCGTCGAACCGCCGCGCGACCTACGGAGAGCTGGCCGCAAAGGCGGCTACGCTGACTCCGCCACCGAACGCGAACGTCAAGGATTCCAAAAACTTCAAGCTGATCGGGACGCGCGTTCCCGGCGTCGACAATCAGAAAATTGTAACAGGCGCACCGCTGTTCGGGATCGACGTCAAGCGCCCCGGCATGCTCTACGCGACGTACACGAAGTGCCGCGTGTTCGGCGGCACTGTGGTGAGCGCCAACCTCGACACCGTGAAGAAACGCCCCGGAGTGCGGGATGCCTTCGTGCTCGAAGGCATCGAGGGGCTGGTGCCAGGGGTCGCTATCATCGCCGACTCGACGTGGAACGCGTTCAGCGCCACCGACGCGCTCCAAGTGCAGTGGAACGAAGGCGCTGTCGCGAGTCAGAACAGCGCGGAGATGGCGAAGCAGGCGGAGCAGCTCGCGAAGGCGAACGCGGCGCCGCCGATTCCCGCCGGCGCGAAAGTCGTCGAGGCGACATATCACTACCCGTTCCTCGCGCACGCCACGCTCGAGCCACAAAACTGCACCGCGGTCTTCCAGAACGGCGTCATGGAGATGTGGACGCCGACGCAGATTCCTTCGGTCGGGCAAGGGCTCGTCGCACGGGGACTTGGCCTTTCGCCGAGCAATGTCATCGTCCACATCACGCGACTCGGCGGCGGGTTTGGGCGCCGCGGGAGCAATGAGTTTTCTCTCGAGGCGGCCGCGATCGCGAAGAAGCTCGAGGGCACGCCGGTGAAGCTGATGTGGAAGCGCGAGCACGACTTTGCGCACGACAATTATCGCTCGAACGGCTGGCACTATTTCACCGCGGGCCTCGATGGAGCGGGGAAGGTCGTCGCGCTGCACGATGCGTTCGTGAAGATGCAGGGCGGTCCCGGCGACATGAGCGCCGGCGGCTTTCCGTTCATCGCGATTCCGGGTTCGGAGGTGAAGTCGAGCAAACTGCCCGCGGGCATTCCGACGGGCTATTGGCGCGCGCCTGGTGACAACGGCAACACATGGGCGACGCAGTCGTTCGTCGACGAGCTTGCGCACGCCGCCGGCCGCGATCCGCTCGCGTTCACGCTCGATCTGCTCGCCGCGGCTCCGCCCGCCGGAAGTCGTGGGTTCGACGCGGCGAAGATGACCGCAGTCCTGAAGCGCGCCACCGAGAAGGCGGGTTGGGGCAAGTCGCGTCCGCGGGGTGAGGGCCAGGGTTTCGCGATCACGCATACGATGGGCGCTTACGTCGCGATCGTCGCCGACGTGGCGGTGAGCCGCCAGGGCGAGCTCGCGATCAAGAAACTGACTTCCGTCGTCGATGCCGGCACCATCATCAACCTGAGCGCAGCGGAGAGTCAGGTGCAGGGCGCAATGCTCGACGGCATCAGCGCGGCGTGGTTTCAGAAGATCACCATCGAGCATGGCGGCGTCGCGCAGACGAATTTCAACGACTATCGCATGTTGAGGATGAAACACGCGCCGCCGATCGTCGACGTCGAATTCATCAAGTCCGATGCGTCGCCGACCGGATTGGGCGAGCCTGGACTTCCGGCCGCGGCACCGGCGGTCTGCAACGCGATCTTCGCCGCGACGGGTGTTCGCGTGCGCACATTGCCGATCGCTGATGGAAGCCTGACGTGGTCGTGAGCGGGTTCGCGCACGTTACGCGGTAAGCGCGCGCACCAGCATCTGGTGCGTGCGCGCGACGAACCGGCGGGCCGGCCACTTGTTCGCGTGCACGAGATAGTACCAGTTCTCGAATGACAGGCTCGCCCACATCAGGGCGGCGGCATCGTCCACCGACATGCCGCGACGCAACCGGCGCTCCGCGTGGAACCGCCGCGCGAGCGCGCGAAAGACGTGGAGGCGGCGCACCTGGCGCTTGTCCCAAAGTCCCGCCATCTCGGGATCGGCGTGGGCCACGGCGTGAAACGCGGCCGTGAGCTTGTACGAGACGGCGGACCGCGCGGCGCGGAGCTCGATCAGGCGGCGCAGCGCCGCGTCGGCCGTTGGCGCGTCACGGACGAGCGCCTCCGCGGCGCCGAAGACCGCGTCGGCGCCGGTCGCGTCGGCGAGCGCGAAGAAGAAGCGCGCGCGTGACTTGAAGTGCAGATAGACCGTTTGCCGGGAGACGCGCGCTTCGCGCGCCACGGCCTCGAGTGTGAGCTCGGCGGCGCCGACCCGCTCGGCGAGCGCGCGGCCGGCGTCGAGTAGACGTTGATGGGTGTCGGTGGTCGAGCGGCGGGGCATGCCGGGCAATCTACATTGACGCCCGACGCGGCGCAGCGTACTTTACACGTGTAAACTTTACACGCGTCAAGTCCACGGAGTCGCGCTGATGCACCACGTCTTGCCAGGGCTCGGAGCGGCCGACCCGCCACGCACCTACGACGGCGGAGGCGAGCGCATCACGATTCTCGGCGTGACTCGCGACGGCGACCGCGAGTGGATGCACGCCGAGAGCGAGGTTGTTCCCGGCCGCGGACCGGCGATGCACCGGCACCCGCACCAGGTCGAGGAGCTGACGGTAGTCGAAGGCACGCTCGCCTACGTCATCGACGGCGGCCCGGTGCGGACCGCGGAGCCCGGTATGACAGTGGTGTTCCCAGCGGGCGTCGCGCACCGATTCTGGAACGCGGGGGATACCCTGATGCGGTGCACGGGCCGGATTTCGCCCCCGATGCGCTTCGAGGCATTCATCGCGGCCCTCTATCGCTCGTTCGCCGAGCACGGTGGAAGGCGCCCGGGTCTCTTCGACCTGGCGTTCTTGCTCCACCACTTCGCCGAGGAGAACGAATTGGCGGCCATTCCGCGCCCGGTGCGCGCCATCGTGTTTCCGGTATTGCGTGCGATCGGACGCGCGACCGGCCGGTACCGCAAGTTTAGGGATCTCTAAGAGCGTCCCCGGCGCCCCTGGCGACTTGTCAGGTGGCGACGCGTTCCCGCGAGGTGTACCGTTACCCATGGCCTCGGAGCTCGCGTCCACGCATCGCCGGTACAACCCCTTGCTCGACGAGTGGGTGCTCGTCTCACCACAGCGCCTCGCACGGCCGTGGCAAGGGCAGGTCGAGCCGGAACAGCCGGTCGAGACGCGACACTACGATGCTTCGTGCTATCTGTGTCCCGGCAACCGTCGTGCATCGGGCCGCACCAACCCGCGCTACGATGCGACGTTCGCGTTCGACAATGATTTTCCGGCGCTCGAGCCGACGTCCGCGGCCAAGGCGGCCGAGGGCGATCTGTTTCGATCGGCGCCGGAACGTGGCGTTTGCCGCGTGGTGTGCTACTCACCTCGCCACGATGTGACGCTCGCGCGGATGCCGGCGCCGGACGTTCGCGCCGTCATCGACACATTGGCCGACGAGTCGCAATCCCTCGCCGCGCGCGCCGACGTCGCGTACGTCCAGGTGTTCGAGAACAAGGGCTTGGCGATGGGCTGCAGCAATCCGCATCCCCACGCGCAGATCTGGGCGACGGAACATGTGCCTACGCTGCCCGCTCGAAAGCGCAACACCCAGCGCGCGTATCGCGACTCGCACGACGCCGACCTGCTCGGTGACTACGTCCGTGCCGAACTGGCGGACGGCCGGCGAGTGATCTGGAGCGACGAGCGGTGGAGCGTCGTCGTGCCGTTCTGGGCGGTGTGGCCGTATCAGACAATGCTCATTCCGTCGCGCCGCGTCGGCACACTCGCCGAGTGTGATGGCGATGAGCGCGATTCGCTCGCACTCGCCCTCGGACAGATCTCGAGCCGCTACGACAGCGTCTTCGCGACGGATACGCCGTACTCGATGTGCTGGTTTCAGGCGCCGACGGCGGCGCGCGACGACTCATGGCGGCTACACATCGAGATCTTTCCACCGCTGCTTCGTTCGGCGACGGTGCGCAAGTTCCTCGTCGGGTACGAGCTGGCGGCCGAACCCCAGCGCGACCTTACACCGGAAGTCGCGGCCGTGCGGTTGCGCGAGCAGCACGTTTCGCCCTCGTCATGACTCCGCGGGACGAATTCGAGCAGCGATATGGCGGGACGTGTGAGCTGGCGTTCGCGCCCGGGCGCGTGAACCTCATCGGCGAGCACACCGATTACAACGAGGGTTTTGTGCTGCCGATGGCGATCCACCTCGGAGTGCGCGTCGCCTTCCGCCGCCGGGACGACAACGTCCTGCGTGCGTGGTCGCGGTCGTTCGACGAGGAGTGTTCCACCGATATTCGCGAGCTACGATCCGTCGATCGCGCCAGCTGGTTTGCCTACGTTGCCGGCGCGATCGAAGCGAGCGGCCTTTCGCATGGTTGCGATCTCGTCATCGACAGCGACGTGCCGGTGGGAGCTGGGCTCTCGTCGTCCGCGGCGCTGGAGCTGGCGGTGCTGCGTGCCGCCGCGGCGATGATGCACACGCAGTGGAACGCGCTTGACGCGGCGCGCACGGCGCAGCGTGTCGAGAACGAGTTCGTCGGCACTCCCTGCGGCGTCATGGATCAGATGGTTGCGGCGCTTGCGAACGAAGGCTCGGCACTGCTCATCGATTGTCGTTCTTTCAATGCGCGTCCGGTGGCAATCCCGGATGATCTAGCGATCGTCGTGCTTGACACGGGCGTTCGGCGAAAGCTGGCGTCGACGGAGTTCGCCGATCGACGCGCCGCTTGCGAACGCGCGGCGGCGGCGCTGGGTCTCCGGGCGTTGCGCGATGCCACGCTCGACCAGCTCGAGCGATCGTCAACATCGCTCGAGGCCACCGACATGCGCCGCGCGAGGCACGTCGTCGCGGAGAATGCACGCGTGCTCGAGTTCGCGAACGCGATCGAGCGCGGCGACGTCGCGCGTGCCGGTGAGATGATGAATGCATCGCACGTGTCGCTGCGTGATCTGTATGAAGTGTCAGGGCCGGCGCTGGACCGCGCGGTCGAGATCGCGCGTGCACACGCGGCATGCCTCGGCGCGCGCATGACGGGCGGGGGGTTCGGCGGTTGCGCGGTTGCACTCGTTCGCGCCGGCGACGCGGATGGATTCGTACGCGACGTGGCGGCTGCGCTTCGTCGCGAACATGCTGGTGCCGGCGCGTTCGCCGCGCGTCCGTGCGGCGGCGCCCGATTGGTCGCGACGCAGGCGACGTAGGACTATATTCGCGGCGTCCTTACATCGACTGGATTTACCATGCTTGTCGCCCGCCGTTCCGCGCGGCTCGTCGCGCTTTCGCTCGCAATCGTACCCGGCCGTCATCGCACGCACGTCGGGGATGTTTCGCTCTCGTCGCTCGACCTCGCGAAGATGAAGGTGCAAATCGTCGGAGGCCGTGGCGGCACCGCCGCGCGGAACGTCGCGCAGGCGAACAGGTCGATCGATGGCGCGGCCATTCGCATAGGGGGCAGGGAATTCGCCGACGGCGTCGGCACGCGCGCGACGAGCGTCATCTTCGTCCGGCTCTCGGGCGGCGCCGAGCGATTCACCGCGATGGTCGGCGCGGATGACAATGCATCAGCGGGCAATCCACCCGCGAACGCGCCGGCGCCGACACCGATCATCTTTCGCGTCGTCGGCGACGGCCGCGTGCTGCAGGTGAGCAAGCCACTCGTCCGTGGCGACGCGCCCGAAGCGATGAACGTCGACGTGCACGGCATCCAGACGCTCGTGTTGCAGGTGAAACCCGTCGACGGGAGCCGCCCGATTTCCGCCGACTGGGCCGACGCGCGCTTTACGGTTTCGGGAAATGCGCCGACAGCGATCGACATTCCTGTCGAGCCTCGGGTAATCCTCACGCCGAAATCTGGTCCGGCGCCGCGCATCAACGGTCCGTCGCTCACTGGCGTTTCGCCGGGGCATGAAGTCATCTATCGAATGCCGGTGACCGGGGAACGGCCGATGACGTTCGGCGCGCGCGGCCTGCCAACGGGCCTCACGCTCGACGCGGCTACCGGCATCATTCACGGTGTGATCGCGACGCGCGGCCGATACCCGGTAACGTTCACGGCGCGAAACGCGCGCGGTTCGGCATCGAAGGACTTTGTCTTCGTGGCCGAGGGACAGTTGGCGCTGACGCCGGCGATGGGATGGAACAGCTGGAATGCATTCGGCCGCGCGGTGAGTGACTCCCTCGCGCGCGTCGCCGCGGACGCGATGGTTTCGACGGGCCTCGCCGACCACGGCTGGACGTACGTCAATCTCGACGACGGGTGGGAGCGGAGCCGCCGCGAAACCGATCCGTTGTACGAAGGCCCGGTGCGCGCGGACGACGGCACCATTCTCACGAACAAGAAATTTCCGAACATGAAGGCACTCGGCGACTACATCCACGCGAAGGGCCTCAAGTTCGGCATTTACTCCGGCCCCGGTCCCACCACCTGCCAGCGCCTGGAAGCGAGTTGGCAGCACGAGCATCAGGATTTTCTAACGTTCGCGAACTGGGGTGTCGACTATCTGAAGTACGATTGGTGCGGCTACAGCGACGTCCTCGCGCCGGGCGAAACCAACACACAGCTCGCGGTGCTCGAGCGGCCGTATCAGGTGGGTCGCGCCGCGCTCGATCAGGTGCCGCGCGACATCATCTATTCGTTGTGCCAGTATGGTTGGGGCAATGTGTGGGAATGGGGCGCGGAGCCGGGCATCGCGGGCAACTCGTGGCGTACGACGGGCGACATTACCGACACGTGGGAAAGCATGAACGGTATTGGCTTTCAGCAGGTCGGACACTCGAAGTACGCGCAGCCCGGGCACTGGAACGATCCCGACATGCTCGTCATCGGCAAGGTTGGTTGGGGACCGCGGCTGCGCGACTCACGGCTCACGCCGAACGAGCAGTACGTGCACATCACACTCTGGACGCTGCTCGCGGCGCCGCTGCTGCTCGGCAACGATCTCACGCAGATGGATGACTTCGAGCTCAATCTGGTGACGAATGACGAGGTGCTCGCGGTGCACCAGGATCCACTCGGCAAGGCGGCGGATCGCGTGTCGAAGCACGATGAGCTCGAGGCGTGGGCGCGGCCGTTGAGCGACGGTTCGCTCGCCGTCGGCTTGTTCAATCGCGACGAGATGGACATGCCGGTCAGCGTCGCGTGGCGCGATCTCGGCATCACCGGGCGTCACGCCGTGCGCGATCTGTGGCGTCAGCGCGACTTGGGGGCGTTCGCCGACAGCTTCACGACGGTCGTTCCGCGTCACGGCACGGTGTTCGTCCGGGTCAAGTAGCCGGCGGGAGGGGACGGTGGGGACGTTCCCGCGCCGTCGATCTCTTGCCCACTAACATAATGCCGACTTATGTTTTGTCACATTATGTAGACGGTGCGCGTTCGTGTCGGCCGACGATCGGTAGACCGGCGTGTCCGTGCCAGTCATGTCCGCGAGGAGTCACGATGCGACAACACACGAAGGCGGGAACGATTCTTCTCTGGGTCGCCACGGTCGTCGTCGCGTTCGGCGTCGGCGCGGCCGGAATAACGAAGTTGCTTCAGCCCCAACACTGGCAGTCGCTTTTTGTCGGCTGGGGTTACCCGGCGTGGCTCTCGCCGATGGTCGGCGTGCTGGAGCTAGCCGGTGCGCTCGCGCTCCTCGCTCCCGGGCTCGCCAAGTACGCCGCGGTGCTGGTGGGGACGGTCATGGCGACGGCGCTCGCCACACTGCTCTTGCATCCGGGAGGAGCGCTCGGTTGGGGTGCCACGCCTCTGACGTATCTCGTCGTCGTCGCGGCGATCGGAGTGGTGCGCTGGCGGGACCGGTGGCAACGGCCTCCGTCCTATGCGAGCCCGGGCCGATGACGCGCGGTCGCGCGGGCGTAGAACGCGCGCGACCCGTCGGCCGCCTTTCTTCCGCTCGCGGAAACCGTGTAGTATCGCTCGCGGATGATTTGTCCGTCGATCACCTGTTGCTCGTATCGCCCAATCACGAAGCCCGCGTCTTCGAGCACCGCCATCATCTGATAGAACGCCGGACCGCTCTGGCGCACGCCGGCCGATCGAAGCTGATCGCGCAGATCCCGACCGCGTGCGATGCCCCGCTGCAGCTCGGACACGACGAGAAACTGCAGGTGGGTCAAACGCGGGAGATTCGTGGCCATATGATGTAATGCGACATTATGTCAATTTAATACCGACTCACGGGGTGGGAACGGCGATGTAATGCTGCCGTTGGATCACGAATGCGACGAGGACGGCGATCGCCGCGAGCGCGATGGCGAGCCGGGTGAACTGCCCCCGCCGCCAAACGAGGAGTGGCGCCGCGAGCCGCAGGCATTCCGCGATGAAGGTCGCGCGGCCGATCACTCTCGCGAGCGTGGAGTGACGTGACTGCTCCTCGCGCCGAAGGTCAGCGAGCGCCGGCTCGAACACCCGTTCGCGGAAGTCGCGGGGCAGGACGCGGGCGAGGACGCGGGCGAGGACGCGCAGGAGGGCAGGTGTCACGCGGGTGTCACGCAGGTGTCCGGCGCGGAGTCGATCGTGGCGATCGTGACGATCGATCGCGGCGATGGATGTGAGTAGTCGATGCGGTCGTTCAATATAGCCGCCGCGGCAGGATCGAGGCCTCGACGACGGAAACTCGCCGCCAACCTGCAGTTAACTGCCGGTTAACTAGCGATTAACGGACGGCGCGTAGCATGCCGGTCATGTCAATCACGCAGAGTGACGCATGACCGATCGCATGGGAGTGGGCGACGTCGCGACCATCGTCGCCGTCGTCGCGGTAGCGGGTGCCTTGCTCGTCGCCGGCTGCGGCGGCTCGACGGACGGGCCAAGCTCGCCGACGCAAAGCCAGCAGCCTACGGCTACACCGACGCCGACCCCAACGCCGACTCCGACGCCGCCAACGCCGCCGTCGAATCCCAATGCGGCGTACACGCTGGTGCTCGCGCAACCGTCGGCGGCTCCGGCGGCGGGCAGCCAGGCAACGGTTTGGCTCGTGGCCAAACGGGACGCGGCATCGGCCACCGTCGGCAGTTTCTCGGCCGTCGTCGCGCTCGACACATCCGCACTCGCATACGCGGGCCAGGTGACTCGCACGACGGACGGCATCGTCGCGATGAACTCCGGAACGCCGCTCAGCGTGCAGATCGCCGGCGCCGCGACGTCGTTCAGCAACGACACGCTGGCGGGCATGACGTTCACCGTGAAGAAGACCGGCGGGTTGAGCGGCGCGACGCTCATCATTCGCGAGTTGACGACGTCGAAGTTCGAGGACAAGACCGCCGGCGCGACTGCGAGCGCTGCGACCGCGAGCGCTGCGACCGCGAGCGCTGCGACCGCGAGTTCGGCGACGCTGACGCGACGGAATCATCGATGACGACAATGTCGATTCGAAGACGCGCATTCGTCGCGGCCTCGGCGGCTGCGGCAGCCGGGGTGGTCGCCATGTCGACGTTCGCGCGCACGGCTCGCGCGCAAGTGAGCGGCGAAAGCCCGTCGCGGCGCGTCGCGGTGCCGGCATCAATGAGTGGCCCGATCAGTGTGCTGTGGGCGGACGACTTCAAGCACCATACGGCGACACCGCTGACGTACGTCTTCGACCGCGCCACGCGGCGATCGTACGAGGTGCATCTCGACAGCGCGACGGTCAAACGCGTTGGCGGCGTGAATCGGCTGCGCGGTCTACGCGCGACGCTTTCGACGATGTCCGACGGACACGTGACGTCGATTCAGCCGAGTGGCGGCGCGCGATTCATCACGACGGTGCCGGGCACGCCGATGTGGACCACGCGCCGTGTGTTGGTGCTGCCGTGTCGCACATCGGATAGCCCAACGCCGTTCGGCAGCGTGCAGGATTTCCAGAGCCTGTGGTTCAACGGTCCGATGAGCGTCGCCGCGTTCTGGCAGGAGAGCTCGTACGGACAGCTGAACGTCACCGGGGACGTTCTCGACTGGATCACCGTGCCCGGAACGGCGGCGTCGTACGAGTCCGGCGGGACGCTGCAGTTGGCCACATTCATTCCGGCGTGTGAAGCGTTGATTCCGGCGAGCGTCGACGTCTCGAAGTACGACGTCGTGGCGTACGAGTTGGGGATTTTCTACCCGGTCGAGCTGGGCGGGTACGCCGACAGTTCGACGGTTCGCGGCGTGACGAAGGCGTTTGGCACGACAGTCAGCGGCTATCAAGCCTCTCCCCAATCGGATATGGGCAGCCACGCGCACGAGTTTGGCCACGCGCTGTCGCTCTTTCACTCATCCACGGACGACGGGTTCGGGTACACGTCGGATTGGGACATCATGAGCAACGCGACCGCGTACACGGAAAGCGGGATCAACTTCGGCGCGGAAGCGGCGCAGCCGCAGAAGGACCTGCTCGGATACATCCCCGTCGCGCGGCGGTTCGTCGCGACTGGCGCCTCGAGCACGATCACGCTCGAGCGCGCGGCGACGCCCGCGGGCAATACCAACTATCTGCTCGCGGTCATCCCGCTTGGCTCGAGCGACAGCGCGTCGGATCCGTACTACACAGTCGAGCTGCGCCAGCACGCGGGATTCGATCGTGATACGCCGCTCGAGGGAGTCGTCGTCCACCAACGCTGCACGGTGTTCGCGTGCCTGAGCTCCCAGTCGTTCAACGTGCAGGACCGGGACGGCAATGGAAATCCGAACGACCACGGCGCGGTCCTGCAGTCCGGCGAGTCGTTCGTTGACAAGGCGCACGCCATCAGCATTTCGGTCGTCTCGATCACGGGCACCAGTGCGCAGGTGACGATCCACAACGGATTCGGCCGCAACTTCGCGTTATCGCGCACCGGCTCGAAGAGCACGGTGGCTGAGGGAATCGCGTCAGCGAGCGATGCGATCGACATCACCGCCAGCGGGCCCGGGGGCGCGACGTGGGCGGCCGCGAATCAGCAGAGCGGGGGACAGTGGCTGCAGGTCCTGACGCCCACCGGTTGCGGTTCCGGAACGCTGCGGTTCCAGCGCAACGTGGCGCAGCTCGCACCAGGCACGTATTACGATACTCTAAACATCACCAGCACCGCCGCGACGAGCGTGCACCAGTACATCGACACGCTCGTGGTGACGCCGGGGACAGCGCTGCACGTTGGACTGAGCGCGGTCGCGCACGTCGATTCGAACTTCGCCGGCGTCGGGCACAATGACTCGACGCTCGTGCGGATCGCCGGCGCCGGCGGTGCGTCGGCGCAGTGGACGGCGACGCGGAGGAAAAACTTCGGGTTCGCGTCGGGATCGCAGAATCTGGTGACGTTGACGGGCACGGGTAATGGCGTGGCCATCTGGCCCATGGTCACGCTCTCGACGACGGCAACCGGCTGGTACGTCGACACGATCACGGTCAAGCTCACCGCGAACCCAACCGACTCGGCGGTGTTCTTCGATTCGCTGCTCGTGGTGCCGCCGGTGCAATACGCCCTCTCGACCACCGGGCGCCGGGACTCCATCCTGGCGGGCGGACTGTCGAAGCCCGATTCCATCGCGGTGAGCTTCAGCGGACTGTGGGCGACACGTGCGTCATGGACGCTCACGACCGGCAACCGCTCGCCCCGATTCCTCGTTCCCGTCGAACGCGGCGGATTCGCCAATACGTATGCCGCCACCGGAAACGCCACGGCGTACTTCCAGTGGATTGCCCAGGATACGCTGCGCGGCATTCATCTCGAGCCGGGTACGTACATCGACACGCTGTTGATCGTCGGTCCTTTTCCAGGTGGATCGACGCAATCCGCGTCGAGTCAAAAGCAACAACGGCTCATCGACACGCTCGTGGTCTACAATCCGTCGGCGACGGCCGGGCTTCAGCTCTCGTCGGCGGCGCGCGCGGATACCATTGCGCAAGGACTCAGCTCGAGTGTCGATTCCGTTCTCGTGGTGCCGGTCGGTCCCGGAGCCGACACGTTGCAGTGGGCGGCGAGCATTCTGCTTACCGCGAGCGGCGAGACGACCCCGGGCGGCGCACCAGCGCCGTTGCGTGTGGCGCTGCCGCCCGGTACCGGATTGCCGCAATTTGGCGGTCGAGGGCGCGGGTGGGTGCGTTATGAGAGAGTTCTCACGGGGCTCGCGCCCGGCCGTTACGCCAATGTCCTTCCCATCGCCTCACTCGACGGCCACGCCACAGCCACGCTATTCGACACGCTCGTCATTCTGCCGGGCACGCAGTTGTCGCTCGGTCAGACTGCGCACATCGACAGCATTGCCGCACAGTCGACGACGTCGGTGACCGACTCGGTGAACCTCTTCGTCGTCGGTATCAACGCGTCGACGACCGCATGGACCGCGACCAAGCGCCGTTCGTTCACGACGCTCGCGACCGCGTCCGGCACTGGACCAACGACGCTCCGATGGACCATCAGTCCATCCGGCCTCGCCGCAGGCGTGTACGTCGACACGATCACCGTGAGCGCCGGCAGCAACGCACGCGGCGCGTCGATCGTCAATACGATCTTCGTCGGCGGCGGCCCGGTGAAGACTGTGGCGGCCGCGGGGTTCGACGTCGACTCGGTCGGCGGGGTGCTCAACTACCAATTCGCGACGACGCTCAGTGTGAACGTCGGCCCGCTCAACCAGACACTTGGCTCGTATGCGGCGATCGTCGATTGGGATTCCACGGTCGTGCAACTCGACTCGGCAGCCGGCGTGTCCGGCGGCTTCGCGAAGCCGGCGTCGACGCAATCGAACAAGGCGCGCGTGTCACTGAGCGCGACCGACCCGGCCGGAAAATCGGGTAGCGTGCCGCTCGCGCAGCTCTACTTTCACTTCTCGGCGTCGAACATCGGCAAGACCACCTCGATCACGCCGACGTTCACATCGGCAAAGACGCCCGGCGGCACCGACTTCGCTTCGTCATTGGGATTGAACTCGGCGAAGGCGGAGGTGATTCCCGGAGCGCTGCGGGGCGACGTGAATCTCGATGGGCGGCTCACGAGCGCCGACGCCTTGCTGCTCGTGCGCTCCATCGTCGGCTTCCCCGGGCCGGGCACGCCGCTCGTCATCAACCCGAACGGCGATGCCAACTGCAACGGAAAAGTCGAGGCCGTAGACGTGCAGTACATCCTCGCCAAGCTCGTGGGACTGCCTGTAGGGAGTGCGTGTGTCGGGACGATCAAGTAGAACAGAGCGTACGCGGACTAACGCTGACACTGCACGGGCTCACGCGGACAACACCATAAAACCAGAATGGCGGGGCGCAGGGTACTGAAGCAACAACGAACCGAATCTTTTGTTCATGCTCTAGTCGTAGAAATACGCGCGCACATTTGGCTCAGATCTCACCGCGTGCGCGTAGTTGAGTAGTTTCTGGTGTCGTCCGCGTGAGCCCGTGCAGTGTCGGCGTTAGTCCGCGTGCGCATTGCGTTTCCGACTCACGCCGAATCAGGGCGTCAGGTTCGCCGGATGCTCCGTCGACTGAATGAAACTCGCGATGTCCGACTTGAGCTGTCGCGCCGACTCCTGATTCAGATACGCCATGTGGCCGCTCTTGTAATACTTGAATTGCACGCGATCGCGATACGTCTGATCGTAGCCGAGATGATCGAACGTGTACTCGGCATTCGCGAATGGGGTCGCCATGTCGTAATAGCCGGCGCCGACCATCACGTGGAGGTAGGGATCCTTCGCCATCGCGGTGCGCAGCGCCTCTGATTCGCTCGGATAGCCGCTGCCGAGATTCCCGAAACCGGTGAGGCTCGAGTAATCCCACCGGCCCGCGCGGCCGCCGAGATAGTACTGAAGGTCGCTCGTATATCCGAGATCGCCGCGCAGGAAGCGCATGAACGCCGACATGAACGCACCGGTCGGCGCGACGTCGGACGGATCGTAATCCTGGCGTTGGCTGGACGCGTTGCCGTTGAGACCGATCATGCGGCTGTCGTAGCGGCCGACGGTTTCGCGCTGCCCGCGGAGAAGTTCCGTGCGGTAGACGCCGGGATCGACTCGCAGGTTGGTGGCTTCGATAAACTGCGGAGTAAGGCCCGTGTACCTCGCGAGTTGCTGCGCCGCCGCGGTCCGCTGCGCCGCGCTGAGCGTGTTGCCCTTCGCCAGCGTCGTCATGTAGTCGCCGAACGCGAACGCGCGCGCCTGCTGCACCACCTGCTCGAGCGAGAGCTTCTGCATGTCAGGGGACAGCTTCTTGTGATACCACGCTGTCGCCGCGTACGTGGGCAGATAGCACTCGTACGCGAGATCGTTCGTGGACGACGGCTGAATGTTTGCGAAGTCGAGCACCGTCCCGAGGAGCATGATGCCGTTGAGCTCGATGCCTTCGCCGCTCTGGAGCTCGGACGCCAGTCCCGCCGACCGGAACGTGCCGTAGCTCTCTCCGAAAAGGAATTTGGGCGAGGCCCAGCGATTGTACTTGTCCAGATAGTTACGAATGAATTGGCCGAACATCTTGATGTCGTTCGTGGCGCCGGTGAAGTCCGACACCTTCACGCCCGGCGCCGGCCGTGAATAGCCGGTCATCATGGCATCGATCTGCACGAGATCGGTGACGTCGAGCGGCGAATAGGGATTGTCGACGAGGTCGTACGGCGGCGCGGGCTGCGCACCGTTCGGTCCCATCTCCGGGTGCCGCGGCGCCATCAAGCCCATGTCGAGCCACACCGAGGCCGAGCCGGGTCCGCCGTTGAAGAAGAACGTGACGGGACGCGTGGTCGGTTCCGTCTGATCCTTCGTATAAGAAATGTAGAATACCGTACCCTTCGGCTTCCCGTTGTCGTCGCGAATCACCATGGTGCCGGCGTTCGCCGTATATGGAATCGTCTTGCCGTTGATGACGACGGTGTGATGCGTGGTCGAGATGTGCTCGACCGCGGCGACGCCCTCGTCCGTCGATTCGGCGGACGCATTCGCCGCGCCGCCACCGCGGCCTCCCGGCGCATTGCTCGGACGTTGAGCACCGGCGGTCGCCGCGAACGCAAGGCTCGCTGCTGCGCCGAACGAGCACAGAAGTTTCAGCATACCATGTTCTCCGTGAGTTCGAAGTTGTCGGTGTTGTGTCTCACTCGTACCGCAGTGCCTCGATCGGATTGAGCCCGGCCGCGCGCCGCGCCGGCCACACGCCGAAGACCACGCCGACCGCCGTCGCGAACATGAACGCAGGACCGAGCGACGCGGCGTCCACTTGCGTACTCCAGCCGAATCCGTCGCGCATCGCGATCGCGCCGCCAATGCCGAGCCCAAAGCCGATCACACCACCCATCAGGCACAACGCCGTCGACTCGGCGAGGAATTGCAGGAGGATGTTCGTCTTCGTCGCGCCGAGTGCTTTGCGAATGCCGATCTCGCGCGTGCGCTCGGTGACCGACACGAGCATGATGTTCATGATGCCGATGCCGCCGACGAGCAGCGATACGCCCGCGATGCCCGCGAGCAAGGCGGTGAGGGTACTCGTCGCGTCGTCGAGCGTCTCGAGGAAATCCGCCTGGTTGCGAATGCGGAAATCGTCCGGCTGATCGCCGCGCAGGCGATGCGAGCGGCGCATCGCGAGGCGGATCTCGCTCATCGCGCTCGGCAGATCCGCTTCGTTCGTCGCGAGCGCGAAGATGTCGTTCACCCAATCGGTCTTGAAGACGCGCCACCGCCCCGTGAAGTAGGGAATCACGATCTGGTCGTCGGGACTGCCGAACCCACCGCCGGCTCCCTTCGCGCGTAGCGTGCCGATGACCGTGAACAGAATGCCGCCGATCCGTACATGCTGGCCGAGGATGGCGTACGGATCATTGACGCCGAGCTGCGTGAGCGCGCCCGCGCCCAGCACCGCGACGCGCTGCATGCCGCGGCTCTCGGCCGGCGTGAACATGCGCCCGATGTCGATCTGATAGTTGCGGACGATGAGAAAGTTGGGCGACGCGCCGATGACGCGAAGATTCGCGTTCTTGTTGCCCCATTGCAGCTGGAGCATCTTGTCCTGCTGCGGTTGGACCGCGACGATGTGCGGCGCGCGCTCTTCGATCTCGTGCGCGTCGTCGATCGTGAGACGCCGGCGGGTGTTGAGCTGAACGCCGCCGGTGCGAATCCAGGTGGCGTCGATCTGGAGCGTCGTCGTACCGAGCTTGGCGATGCGATCCTGAACGGACTGTTGGGCACCGCCGCCGAGCGCGACCATGGCGATGACCGCGGCGACGCCGATGATGATGCCGAGCATGGTGAGCAGCGAGCGGAGCAGGTTGGCCCGGAGCGCGGCGGCGGCGATGCGAAGTACTTCGAGAATCATCAGTTACAGGTCTGGATTGGTCCCCATATATTAACCTAAAATGAGGACACCAGACAGGCAAGCGCGGTCAGGCCCGCGTCGTTTTCGACCCGTGGATCAGGGAACTGAGACGGGCGTCGCCAGCACCGTCGTTCCCCACACGATGCGCATCGCGCCTGATTTCTCGCCGGATTGCGGCAGCGTGATGGTCAGCCGCTCGACTGGGGCACTGCCTTTGAGTCGCCGAAGCGGAACCGTGAGAACGTCGCGATCGGCATGGTGCTCCGTACCCCATTGCCCGATCTGGCTGTTGAATACGAGCTCGAAGCGCGAGTCGTCGGGAGTGACCCGCATCCACATCGAGTACGTACCGGCGCGGAGCGTCGATTCGCCGAATTTCAGATCGCGATCGGTCGTGAACTGGGTCGCGGCGTTCGCGCCGACTCGCCATAGGGTGTCGCCAAGCACGCCGCGGGCGAACACGTCGCGACCGCGCACGGCGGGGCGACCGTAGTCAACCGAGATCGTCGCGCGCCCAAGCTGGCCGCGTGCGGTATCGCGCGGCGAAATGCCGGGAGCGCCGACGATGTTCTTGTCGGGCGGAATATCCGGAAAGTGCGAGATGATCGACGCCAGATCGTAATCGGCAGTGCGTCGAGTCTCGCCGCGGGTCGTTGTCGCACGCGCGCTGATGCCCTCGATGCGACCGCTGCGATCGATACGCGCATAGCGTGGCGCCGCCGGATTGCCGAGCCACGCCGAGTCGCCCGCGAAGAAAACGAGTGGAGCTTCGCCGGTGCGGTAGCTGCTGAATGCCGGCAGGATGCGCGTGACCGACGAATCGCGATTGTGTGCGCGCGCGAACCGCGCGATCACCTCGTATGGCGCGACGGTGCCGGCGAACACGGGAAAGGCATTCGCTGCCGCGACGCGTTGAACCTTGTCGGGATCGGTCGTGGTGATCGTCGCCGAGTCGGCGTCGAACTGCATGTCCACCGAGCCGACCGGCTTTCCGTTGACGCGGTGCAACGCGAGATGATAGCGCGCGACGGTGCCGTCGGGGCGCAGCGTGATGACGTAGTGATGGTACATGATGCCGCCGTACGTCGTCACCCAGTCGCCGGTGATCGTGTCGCCGGTTCGCGTGTACTGCTCGAACGACAGCGTATCGTGGCCGAGTGTGGTGACGAACGAGGTCCGTTGCGCGGCGAGCGACAACGGGACGAGAACAAGAGCGGCGATGAGTGAGGCGCGCATGACTTCTATGATAGGCGCTCGGCCGCGCAACACAGCGTATGCCTTCTGTAAGGGAACGATGAATGACGGAGGTTCAGCGTTCGTATAAGAAGATCACTCACTGAGCGGTCACGATCGAGCCGGCATCATTCCGCCGGCTCGATCGCGAAAAATCCGTGCAGCCGATCAAACCCGTCAGCCGGTCAGCTGATCAACTGATCAACTGCGTCGTCGTTTCCGTGCGCGCGACGCGGTTGATGCCGACGAACGACGATGACCGGTTCTCGGCGATCAGCTTCACGATGCGCTGCGCGGGAGGGCCATTGACCGTCGCCGGCGCAGGTGCGGCCGCCGCCTTCGCGGGTGCCGGCGCGGCCGCGCCTGTCGGCTGCTGGATCGCATACACGTTCGAGGGCGCTGCAGCCGTTGCGTCGGTCGGCGCAGGAAGCTCGCCGCGTACGTTGATGCTGCCACCGCTGCCGCCGAGGAACTGCACCGGCACCGCCCACCCGGTGGCAAGTGGCGCCTTCAAGGCGCGGCCCGTCATGAGCGGCCAGTACGTGATGATTGTTTGAAAGACGTTCGCGAGCGGGCTCACCGCGGGGTCCGACAGCGCGGGCACGTTGGCTTGCAGCGCCAGTTCCACGAGGCCACTCTCGATCGAGATCAGGGCCGTCGACAGCGCGTCGGCAAGCTGGAAGTACGCGTCGGATGCGGCGGCCGGCGTCACCCCGACGAGCGCGCCGATGCGATGCAGCCGGCTTGCCGCGCGCGTCGACTGCGCGTCGAGATTATCGACGATGAACGTGTCGTATTCGACGGCGAGGTGGAACCAGGACAACAGGCTTACCGCCTCGAACTCCTCGCGCATGAGCGCGCCGTTCGTGCGACGGTCGAGCATCATGCAGCGCAGCGTGCGGCACAGATACTCCATGGCCTGAACGTCCGCGGCGTTCGGCCCCGCAGCCGGGGCGCGGTAGACGTACCCATTCCAGACTTCATGCAGCAGGCGTTCGAACACCATCATGAACTCGGTGTTCGCGATCGCCGGGGCGCGACCCGTGCCGTTCCCGGTAAAGTTGTGGCCGAGCTCGACACCAAGCAGCCGCTTGTACGCGTTCACGCGAATGCTGTCGGGATCGGGGCGGAGACTGCTCGCCAGCGAGTGGAAATACGGCGAGGGGTTCTTGAAGAAGAGATCTTCGCTCGCGCGAATCCAATACTGCGTCTCGATCGACGGGGGCGGCAATTTCTCGTCGGAGATCCATGACTGCAGCACACGCCGAAAAATTTCGACAATACCGGTATTCTCGATCATGTACGCGTAGATGAGATGACTCCAGAACGTCGGCGCGCCGATGAGCGCTGGGTTGATCGGCGGGCGCGGCGCCCACATCTCCGCGACGTTGCGCGCCATGCGCCGGCTCACGCCCAGACGCCCGACCGCGCCGCCGCCCTGCACGGCGGGGAGTCGCCACACACGCGCGCGCGAGCGCGGCGCGTTCCACGTCAATTCGAGATAGTTCGCGAGCTGGAGCGGCGTGTAGCCGGTCAACACGGTATTCGCGTTGTTGACTCCGCCGCCCACGTTCGCAACGAGATTCCTGAACATGCGTCGACTCTCCCGCGGCGCACGGCCGCCAGATTGTTCAGCAGTGAGTGATGAAACTCCAGTGAATTCAGTGGATGCGGCGGCGTCAGCGATCGCAGACCTGTGCCGCTTCGCCCTCGATCACATCCGTCGTGATGTTGAGCAGCTCGCACTCGCGTACGCGCCGGATGTTGTCGCCCATGAGATACTCCGGCTGCTCGCCCGCGCCCGGCTGCGACAGGACCAGCACGCGCAGCTCGGCGAGTGGATTGTCGAGATACTCGAGGCACGGATCACAGTCGTCGTCGTTGTCTCGGTCGTTGGCCCGTTCCCGTGCCTGCTCTTTGCGACGCTGCGCGATGGTCGCGGCCCGCTCCTCGAGCGCGGCTAGAATCTCTTCCTGCTCGGCGGCCGTGAGACCGTGCTTCTCGATGAGCTTTCCGACGTGGCTCGTCACCCGATCCGGGCGATCCAACTTGCTCATGCGCTCCTCCTCGATGGCGGAAGACAGTGCGATTGGTGCGGTGCGGTTGGCGCTGGCCATGGTACGACTTTTCGAAACGCCAACCAGAGCATTAAGGCGCAGTCGTGGAACTGGGCCGATCCATCGAGGTGCGGCTTGTCATGGGCAGCGAAGGACCAGTCCGCGGAAGCGCGGCTGCTTCGCTCCGACGATGGACGCCCAGCTTCTCGAGCACGCGCCGGACATGGTTCTTCACCGTCGGGAGACTGATCCCGAGGCGTGAGGCGATGTCCTTGTTGGCGAAGCCCTGACGCAGCAGCGAGTAGATCTGCGCCTCGCGCAAGGTGAGCGCGGTCGCCGGGGCGCCGCTCGCCATGCGCGCCAGGAATCCCACGCGGCGGAACAGCGCGCCGACCAACCGGGGCGAGAGCGTCATTTCACCGCGCGTGCATTCGGTGATCGCGCGCACCAGGTCCTCGACGGACGCGTCGCGCTCGATGAAGGCGTTTACACCGACTTCCGCGCACGCGATGGCTTCGGTCTCCTCGTCGCCAACGGCGAACGCGATGATCACCGCGTTGCACAGCTCGCGCAGGCTGCTGACGATGCGAAGAAAATCCTGCGCCGACGCGTCAACGAGCACGACGTCGGGGCGGAGGGTACGCATTTGTTCGTGCGCGTCGTGCAGCGACGTCGCGAAGCCGACGACGCTCAGTTGTTTATGTTCGCTCAATCGCAGCGCCAGTCCCTCGCAGAACAGGCGCACTCCGCTGAGGATCAGCACTCGATGCGCGCCGCTCATGCGACAAACTCGCGTTCAGAGGTGAGGTGAATCACGATCTCGCAACATCGTGTCGCGAAATGATTCAACGGAGTGTATCCAAGCCGATTGCGCGAAGTGTTTTCTCTTGACGCATCCGCACTTTGCCCCGAGAATAGGGCCCCGCGTGCGCTCGACGCAGTACATCGCAATGCCGCAGTCCTAGGTCCACCGCGACGGCGCGATTGGAGGCATCGAGCCGCCACCCACGACCGGATCCGAAGTTCGCGATCCTCGGCAACGACATGCCAAGGCCGGCGGTGTGGCATCAGTTCGTTGGGACTGCTTCCGGCGTGGCGGCGAAGCCGTTGCTCGACGCGCTGTCGCATGCGGGCATGCGCCTCGTCGCGCCGTCGGACGACATGCCGGCCCATGCGACCGGTCTCATTTTCTTCGACACCGACTCGCCGGCGCTCCATGAGCGCCTGCGCGAAGTCAGTCGTGGCGGCTTGGGGCGCGTCATCGCCATCGCCGTCGATCAGGCGGCGATCGGCCGCGACACCTCGTGGCGACTGGTGCGCGAGGGCGCGTCGGACCTGCTCGTGTGGTCGCAGGAGCGAAACACCGCCGCGGAAATCGTCGCGCGTGTCGCGCGGTGGGACGAAGTCGATCGCTGCGTCGAGTCGCCGATGGTGCGCGACAATCTCGTTGGGACGGGTCACGCGTGGACGCTCGTCGCTCGGCGGCTCGTCGAAGCGGCGCGCTTCGCCGACGGCCCGGTACTCATCCTCGGCGAAACCGGAACCGGCAAGGAGCTGGCGGCACGCCTGATTCACGCGCTCGATACGCGACAAAACAAACGTGGACTCATCGTTGTCGACTGCGGCGCGATCGCGCCCGAGCTGTCGGGAAGCGAATTGTTCGGTCACGTGCGCGGCGCGTTTACCGGCGCGGTCGACGCGCGCGAGGGAGCGTTTGCGATCGCCGACGGCGGAACGCTGTTTCTCGACGAGATCGGCGAGCTTCCGCTCAGGCTTCAACCGGAGTTGTTGCGCGCCGTGCAGGAGCGAACCTACAAACGACTCGGCAGCAACGTGTGGCGTGAGACGTCGTTCCGGCTCGTGTCGGCGACGAATCGCGACCTGCCGCGCGAAGTCGAGGAGGGCAAGTTTCGCAGTGATCTTTACTACCGGTTGGCAAGCGTCGTCGTGCGACTGCCGCCGCTTCGCGAGCGCGCTGAGGACATCGTTCCGCTCGCGCAGCATTTCGTGGGGCAGATGACGCGCGACGGATCGACGCCGCCGCTCGACGACACTGTCCGCGAGTACCTCTGCCGCCGGTCGTATCCCGGCAACGTGCGCGATCTTCGGCAGCTCGTGTCGCGCATCATGCAGCGGCACGTCGGTCCCGGGCCGATCACGGTCGGCGACATTCCGCCCGACGAGCGGCCGGATGTCGCGCTGCCTGGCGACTGGCGCGACGAGACGTTCGAGCGCGCGGTGCGCCGCGCCGTCGCGCAAGGCGCCGGGATGAAAGAAATCAGCCACGCCGCGACCGAGCTGGCGATCGAGATCGCCGTCGAAGTCGAAGGCAATTTGCAGAGCGCCGCACGCCGACTGGGCGTGACGGATCGAGCGCTTCAGATGCGCCGCGCCGCCAAGCGGCAATCGCCGGATCCACTCGCCGAGCTCTGACACTTTACAACTGCTCCGCGACCATCTCGCGATCGACGCCGATGGGAGCGGGGGACGGCAGGTTCAGCGGCGCAACGGCGGCCGCGCGGCGAACATGACGCCCCGTTCGCGCGATGAGATGCGGAATGCGCCGCACCGCCGGCATGATGAGACGCAGAAGATTGCCGCCGGTGATGAGCCGCTCCTGCTCGATCGGCAGCCGCAGCTCGCGCACTTTCGCGAGCTCGACGCCGGGATGGAGCCATGGTCCATCGGAGCCGAACAAAACCTTGTGCGCCCCCGCGCGCGCCACGGCCTCTTCGATCATGTCGAAGCGCAATACGCCCGATGTATCCGTATGGACGTTCGGATGCCGAACCAGATGGTCGATGATGGCGAGATGCGCGCGCCAGTCGTCCTTGAAGCTGCCCAAGTGCGGAATGATGAAGGGCACGTCCGGATATCGTGTCGCAAACATCTCGATGGTCGCGACCTTGCCCATGACGTCGTACAGAATTGGCAGCCGAAATTCACGCGCGCAGTCGCAAACTTCGCGCGTCATGTCGCCGTGATACCGATGGACCTTGATGCCGCAAAACCCATAGCGCCGCACACCGGTTTCGACCAGCGCGCGAATGCGGCCACGGTCGCGCACCGAATCCACGAACACGAATCCGAAGAAGCGATCGGGGCGGCTCGCGACGATCCGCGCAACTTCGGCATTCGCGACGGCGTAATCCGAATGAAACGCCGCGAACAGCACCGTTCGTTCGATTCCGGCGCGCGCCGCCCGCTCGAGATACTTCTCGAGCGGCGCGTCAGTGTCCCACGGCGCTGTGAGGCCGTCGCCCTTGCCGGCGTGGCAATGACAGTCGATGATCATTTTCTAATACTCCCGCCTGCCCGAGCAGGCCGAGGAATCGCGCCGAGGTGGCGATGCCGCGATGGAAGTTGGCGAGCTCGAAATGTTCGTCGCTTGCGTGAATGCGGTCGTCCGGCAGGGCAAAGCCAATCATGACGGCCGGAATACCGAGTGCCTCAAGCGTGCTCACGATCGGAATCGTTCCGCCGAGCCGCACGAAGACGGGCGCTCGACCGAAGGCGGCTGCGCACGATTCGCGCGCGGCGCGCATCACCGCCGAATCGAGATCGACCTGCGCCGGTGGAACCGAGAGCAGCGTCGTGGCCGAGATGCGCATCGTCGGCGGGGTCGCGTGCTCCAGATGCCGCGTGAGCAGCGCGAGGATCTCGTCGGGAACCTGATCGGGGACGAGGCGCGCGCTCAGCTTGGCCGAGGCGCGCGCCGGGATCACCGCTTTGTGGCCGGTGCCGGTGTAGCCCGCGCTGATGCCGTTGATCGACAGCGATGGCCGCGACGTGGTTCGTTCATATAGTGAAAAGCCACGTTCGCCCCAACCGAGCCCCGCGCCGGCAGACATGAGAATTTCCTTATCATCCGGCGCGACGCGCGCCATGTAGCGGCGCTCAGCCGCGCTCACCGGCCGAACGCGGTCGTAGAAACCGGGTACGGCAATGCGCCCGCGTGCGTCGTGCAAGCTCGCCAGCAGCTCGGCGAGCGCCTGCGCCGGGTCGTGGATCGCGCCGCCGAATTGCCCGGAGTGGAGATCGCGATCGGTGCCGCGCAGCTCGATCTCCATGGCGATCTCGCCGCGAACGGCGTACGTGATCGTCGGGCGGTCGGGGCCGCGCATGAGCATGTCGCTCATGAGCGCAACGTCGGCGCGGAGTGCCAAGCGATTCTCGGTGAGAAAGGAACGCAGAGCGGCGCTGCCGATCTCTTCCTCGCCTTCGATCATGCAGATCACGTTCACCGGAACGTCGCCGGCCACGCGCATCCAGGCCTCGAGCGCTTTGAGATGCGTGAACAGCTGGCCCTTGTCGTCGCATGAACCGCGGCCAAACAGCGAACCGTCGCGGACGACCGGGGCGAATGGTGGGCTCGTCCATTCTGTCGCGCGCTCCGCGGGCTGCACGTCGTAGTGACCGTAGACGAGCACCGTTGGCCGATCCGGGTGCGACGCACGGAGCACCGCGACGACGATGGGATGGCCGTTCGTCTCGACGACACGCGCGCCCGTCGCGCCGATCGAAGCGAGGTGGGCGGCGAGCCACGACGCGCAGGCGCGCACATCCTTGGCGTGCGCGGGATCCGCGCTCACGCTCGGAAAGCGAACGAGCTCGGTCAACTCGCGCACGAAGCGCTGGCGATGCGCGTTGGTGTACGCGAGCACGCGGTCGATCAGCGCCACGTGGCCGCACGCTCGCGCGCGTCGCCGAACTGTCTGGTGCCGCCCGCGATGGACGCGTTCGACGCGCTTGACGCGTTTGACGCTGACGATTCGACGGTCGGCTGGACCGACGCTGCGGCGCGACGAATATCGTTGGATGAATGCTTGGCGGTGAGCACGAACATCACGCGCGCACGGCGCCGTCCGTTCGCGAGCACCGCCCGAACCGCGCGCCGAGCGAGCAGCGCGTGAAGCGCGACGGCGCCGTCGCCTCGTGGAGCATGAATCGACTGAATGGGAAACAAGCCCGGCTCGAGTCGCGCGCCGGCGGCGGCGAGCGACGCGCGGAATTCGCGAACCACAGCGAGAAGCCGATCGCGCAAGCGATCGCCGTGCGTGCGATTGATCGCCAACGCACGCTCGGCCGCGTGCAGATCCGCGATCGACGGCGGACTGCAATGCGTGCGCGACTTGCTCTCCGCCGCAAAGCGTTCGAGGAGATTGTCGCTCGCGGCGACCATGGCCAGTGGCGCACCGAATCCTTTCGCCAGCGACGCGACGAGCATCACGCGATCGCGAGGGCAGCCGCTCCAGGCAAGCGTTCCCGCGCCGCCGCGGCCATATGGCTGCGCGACGCTTGGATGCTCACCGAGAATGCCGAGTGCCTGTGTATCATCGACGACCACGAAGCCTCCCTCGCCTGTGTCGCGTACGACGTTGGCGAATCCGGCGATCGGTGCGACGCGCCGGCACATCGGACAGAATCCATCAGTGATCACCACCACGGGTCGCCGCGCGTCGCGCCGGCCGAGACGGCCGACGGCATCGCGAAGCGTCATGGGATCGTGGCCCGAGAAGCGGCGCACCGGCGCACCGCGTGCGCGCGCCAACTCCGCGGCGATGCGCAGTGTTGGATACGCCGAGTGATCCACGAGCACCGCGGCGTTCATCGACCCGATCAACTCCGCGAGGTCCCACGCGATGTGCAACGTCGATGTGGCCGCGAGGGCCGCGTCGAATCCAACCAGTCGTGCAAACTCCTCCGCCACGCGTCTTACCACCGGCGGCTCGCCGAGAACGGCGGGCGCGCCGGTAGTGAGTTGCCGCCACTCCGCGAGCGCGTCGCGTGGGTGGCCGATTCCCAGATACAACGACGACGTGAAATCGGCGATCACCCGCGCTGCCTCGGGTTGCACCCTTACCGCACGCGAGTGGGCGGCGTTGACGGCGTATTGATGACGCGCGCCGTGGCCGGCTGACTCACCGACACGGGACGCAATACCTTGTCCGCTCCCGGACGCGGCGCTAACGCCGGCTGTTCGACCGGCGCCGGCACGCGCTTCATCGTGCCGCCGGGGTACGGCGTACGTCCCCCCGGCGCGCCTTGCGCGAGCCGTTCCGCATCCGTGCGCACTTCGACGGCGCCGGCGATCGACAGGTCGATGCCGGACACGATCTTGAGCGCATGTGTGTACCGCTGAATGGCCGGACGCCACGCGCGCGCCCAGTTCGCGGCCTGGTTCTGATCGGTCGTCGTGCTCCAACTCCCGTAGCGCACGCCGAGGATGATCTGCTCGCCGAACATCGCGAGATCGTTGTAGTTGATGACCGACGCATCGTTCCAGCCCTGTAGCGCCTTCATCGCGTCGACGCGATCCATCCAGCGCTCGGGGTAGGGCACCATCGTGCGGCCGCGCAGGAACTCGCGCATTTCCGGCCGCGCGAGAATCCATTGCTGCATGAGCATTTCCACACGGGCCCGGATCGGCAGATCGCCGAACTGGTTGTGTGCGCCCTCGGACACGACGAAATGCATTTCGCGCAGCGCGTTCAACAGCGGGAACGCGTCGGCGACCACCATCTTGTCGTCGTCCTCGCGGAAGAAGATCCAGCACAGGCGCAGCAGGTCGTGGAACGCCGGCAGGAACTGCGTGCGGACGTCGGCCGGATGCATCTCAGGCACCGCGCGCCCGACGAGCTGCAGTCCCAGGCCATGAGCATACTCATATGCCCTCCGCGACACCGTGAGGCGGTTGATCTCGTCCTGGATGTAGCCCCAGAGGATGTTGCTGAGCGGACGCAGCGGATCGAGCTCGAGCGACGCGAGCGGATCGACTCCGCGGCCGCGCCGCACGTTCTGGAACCGCAGCGAGATCAGGTTCATCGTCTGCACGAGCAACCCTTGCTCCTGCCAGTAATTCCACAGGAGCTCGATCAACGGGGGGCTCGTGACGCGCGAACGAAGAATGCCGTACATCTGCGGCGCGACGCCGAGGGCCATGCCGGCCTTGATCGGCAGCTCCGCGAGATTGGAGCGGATGATTTCGAGATACGGCAACACGCCCGCCGGTCCCGATTCCGTGCGCAGCGCCGTGAGATACTCGGTGCGGAAGCGCCGGATGAAGTCGTCCGACAGATACGTCGTCGGCGGCTCCATCAGCGGGTTCTCGCTCCCGAGGTCCTCGAGCCGTCCGGCTTCGTGAAACACGAACGCCTCGGTCGCCGACTTCAGCAGCGAGTACGCGTCGCCGTTGAAGAAGTACTGATGTGAGTTGATCTCGGGATTCATCGCGAACTGACTGCCCTGCGCATCCTTCGGCTTGAAGATGTCGACGCGGCTCGAGTTGCTCGATGACGGATTCTTCGCGTCCTCGAGCGATTCGGACTCGAGGAACCGCTGCGCCTCGTCGCGCTCGTCGACGTCCTCGCTGCGCGCGAGCACATCCTGCGCTTGCGCGATCGCCTCGGCGCGGTGCAGGGCGTCGGCGGTGCTCACCGGCCGCTGTCCGATCACGTGCTCCGGGCGCTTGCCGCTGAACACGTCGTCGACGAATGCCGAATACCTGGTGAACGACACCGCCGCCGACCGATCCTTGATGATCTCCCAGAGCAGACTGTCCCGGGTGAACGGCCGGCCGCTGCGAATCACATCGACGCGCTGCACGTCGGGAAGCGTGACCTCGAGCTTGCTGATGTCCTGCTGCGGAGTGGTCATACCTGTCTATCCTCCTCAGACGGCGGCGATGGCCGCCGATCGCGGTACGTGGATCGGAGCGTGGCGCCAGCCTTGTCTGACGCCGAAGTCCGTCGCGCACACCTCGGCGACGTCCAGCGTGCCCCGCAATGCCCAATAGGTGAGCAGGTACGCGAGCGTTTCACTTTCGCGTTCGGGAGACAATCTCCCGTCGGCCCGCGCCTGCCCGATCGCCGCAAAGACGAGCGTCGGCGCGTTGTCACGCATGGCCACCGGCCGGCCTTTCCAGTTCTCATACAGGCGCCGGAGGTGCACCGGCTGCCGTTCGGTCGATTGCATCACGTCGCGCAGCGACCGGCCGCGCAGCGTCGCCGGCCGATGGTCGAGCATCAACTCGATCAGCTCGCGCTTCTTGCGCTCGAGCATCACGAACACACCGTGCTGCGTGTCGCTCGATTCACTCAGCGGGTACAGCGATCCCCAGAGCTCGGAGAGCCGCTCCCACTGCGGATGCGGATACAGCGCCGCACCCATCGCGCAGCTCAGGCGCACGCGAATCCACGGCGGCGGATGCGGATCGTCGACGTTCACGCGAAAGACGAATGCCTTCGGCAAGCTGACCACGCCCATGAGACCGAGCGTAGACGCGATGCCGACGCGCGACACCGACCAGAGATCGGCGACGATCTCCGAGATCCACCGCTCCCACATCGACCACGTGAGCTGGTCGAGCTGCGACGCGGTGCGCTGCTTCGCTTGCAGGGCGACGCGCAGCGATTCGTTGAGCTTGAGCAGCGCGGCGCCCTGGTGTCCGACTTCGTGCACCAGACTCGAGGCGACACCCGACGACACCATCCGCTCGCGCGGAATCTTGATGACCGCCACCGGGTTCTCGCCGCCGCCCGGCAGACGCGTGCGCGCCCGCCGAATCGCGGCGCCCGGATCCCGCTCGAGATAGCAGATGATTGGCGGATCTTCCGGGAGCTGCACGTTCGGCAACGCGAGGGCGTCGCCCGCCAACACGTCCAAGCCGCCACAGAAGACGCCCGTCTCATGCTCGGCGCGCTGGGCGAGCACGTCGGCGAAGATGTTGAAGTGATTCAGAACGACGTTGAAGCGAAGACGCAAGAACGTGAAGCGGCGCTGCAGATCGGCGGGGCTTGCCGTGCGTCCGGCAGGCCCGCCAATCCATTGCAGAAACCGCAGAAGTCGTCCGCGCAACTCCCGTCGGCCCTCCGCCAGGTAGCTCTCGATCGCACTCTGTGCGGCGACCGATACCGATGCGGAGGGAACGGACGGCATGATCAGCGCGAACGGCTTCACGCGAGCGAGCCGGGTGAGCATCGCGCGCGCCTCTTGCGCGAGAAAGATGGACGCGGGGGAGCTCGCCATGTGAAGCCTCAGGCTCCGACCAGCACGATGCGGCGACCGCGGCGATACCAACGCCCGGTACGCGCGCCCGCCGAATATCCGCCGGCGTCGTCCGCGCCGTATCCATCATCGGCGTAGCTCGGCGTCTGGGCCGACGGCACCGTGTACGGACGCGAGACAGACGGCGAATACTGATTCGTGACGCCACTGATGACGCCGCGGAAGATGGGCGACTGCGGCGCGCCCGGAATATTGATCGGTGCTGACACGCTGTTCGAAGCGGGCCCGCTCACCGGGCGTCCGTTCGAATGATGGCGACGACGCGCGACGCTGACGTTGTGACGCGTGGGCTGCAACAGCCCCGGCGCATGACGACGCGCGGCGGCGACGACGGCCGTCTTCGCGGCGCGCGCGGGATGCACGTGCGGCGGCGTACGCGCCGCCTTGCCCGCGGCCGCGCCGGCGAACCGCACGAATCGCTTGGCGACCTCGAACTCGCGATCCTGTGGGCTCAACCCTTCGAGCTCGAGACCGAACATGTTGCCGGCGGCCGAGGCGAGCTTGCCGCCGATCGCGCCACCAACACCCGGCAGCACCATGTTGCCGAGCGCCGCGCCCGCGATGGGCAGTGCCTTCTTCGCGACGCCCTTCAACGCGCCGCCGAGCGCTTTGCCCACGGGACTTTTCACGAATCCGCCGATCGCCTTGCCCGCGCCCTTGATCAGGTTTCCGAGGAAGTATTCCAACTCGGCTTCGTTCGCGACTTCGAGCAGCTCGCCCGCCAACTCCATCTCTTGTACTTCGTCGAAGACGGCTTCGGCTTCACCGAGGAAGCCTTGGGTCTCGTACTCCGCTTCGCCAAGAAAGCTCTGTTCTGCTTCGAAAGTCTCGCCGGTTTCCATCTCTCCTCCGAGTATTCCACCGAGAATGTCGCCGAGGAACTGCTCGTTTTCGCCGGTTTCCGCTTCCAACGCTTCGAACTCCATCTCGTTTCCTTCGAACTCGCGGAGCGTGCGATCCACGTCGTGCATGATCTCCTCCGGGGCTGGGATGTGGGACGCGGACGGGGTCATCCGTCGGACCCGCGTTAAAGCAGCCGGAGTGCCACACGTAAGTCGTTGATTTTTCGTGGGGCGCCGCGAAGTGTGGTTCGCTTGGGGCGCAACGCGGTCGCGAACGGCGAATCACGCTTCGCCGTTCGATGCCTTCAATTCCGCGCGGGAGGGAACTTGCCCGAGGTGGCGATCAGCGACGACCGCTGGAACGCGAGGCGGGACCAGTCAGGGAGCTCGGCGCATCGAGATTCGCGCCATCGTCTACGCCGACGCCCAGGCGCCCGACGAGCTCTCCGCCGAGCCATGACGTCACGAGGCTCAAGCCTCCGCCAATGAGCAGCAACACGATCGCGAGCGCGGAAGGATTGCTCGGATCCGCCCGCCGCAGAAACCAACTGATGGCGAAGAATACCACGACGCAAACGTTGCCCAGGCCGTGCCACAGGCCGACGCGATGGGCGCGCGTTCCACTCGGGATCTTCATCCAGTCGATGAGGCCGAACAACGCCGCGCACAAGCCGCCGATCACGCCGGCGCCGATCATCCAATACGAGATCATCGACCACGTTGGATCATGCATCGCGAGATGAATGAGATCGAAGATGACCGCGGTCGTGAGCAAACCGAGCGGAAACACGATGAGCATTTGGTGAATCGGATGACCCAGCAGTTTGGCGCGTGCTTCCATGAATCCTCCGGTTAGTCCGCTCGCGGCGGTTCGGGTTGTGATTCGGCCTCGGCATGTCCCCTGGCGAGGCGACGCTTCAGCATCAACGCCGCGACCGCGCCGCCCGCCGCGATCGCGGTCGCCGCCTTCGGATGCAGCACCGCTTCGGTGTACGCGCTGTGCTCGTGCACGCGGCCGTCGAAGTGTCCGCGCTCGCCGCCATCATGTTCGACCGGCTCATACAGGTTGTCGGTTCGGCCCTGCTGCAGCGCTTCGGTGGTCGCCTGCGAGTCGAACGTGGTGCGTTCCATGTATCGGTCGGTGAGTCGCGGCGACAGTTTTTCGCCCAGGCTGACGACCTTGCCCATGCCGCCGGCGATGACGTCTCGAATGGGCCGCTGCGCCGCCGCGAGAATCGCGCGGGCGACGACTTCCGGTGCATACACCGGTGGTATCGGCTGCGGCTCGACGCCGAGAAACGACTTCGCTTTCGCGAAGAGCGGCGTGTCGATGCTCCCTGGTTTCACGAGGGTGACGGAGATCGGAATGTCTTCTTCCTCGAGCTCCATGCGCAGCGTGTCGGTGAATCCCTTGATGGCGTGTTTCGTCGCGCAGTAGTTGCCTTGCAGCGGAATGGCGCGGTCGGCGACGGCGCTGGCGACGTTGATGAGCGCTCCGCCGCGGCGGCGCATCAATCGCACGGCGGTGAGCATACCGTGCACCTGGCCCCAATAGTTCACGTCGAACTGTCGCCGCATGTCGGCGAGGGGGATCTCGGTCGAGCGACCATAGATCGATACGCCGGCGTTGTTGACCCACGTATCGAGGTCGCCGAACTCCGCGATGGCCGCATCGCCGAGTCGTTCGACTTGCTCCGCGTCGGAGACGTCGGTGGCGAGATACACCGCCCGCCCGCCATCGCGGCGAATCCGCGTGACGGCCGCCTCGAGATCCCGTTCGTTGCGCGCGGCGAGCATCACGCGCGCGCCGGCCGCCGCAAACTTCGTTGCCGTGACCAAGCCGATGCCGCTCGACGCGCCGGTGACGACGACGACCTGCTCCGCCAGCGGCCGTAAACGTATGCTCATTCCACAACCCTCCAGCTGGCCGCCGCTTGCGAGGTGTGTGCCAGCTGGGTCTGTCACTGGCTTGTTTCCTGCCGACGCGTGAGGCGCATGCCGAACACTTCGACGCGCGCGTGCATCCGTCCGACCGAGCGCTACGCCTGGCACGGCCAGTCATTGCTGATCGTGGACCACCACGGTGAATGCACCGAAACGCTACAGATCGCCGGCTATTATTTTCGCGAAGCGCGCTACCTGAGCACGCTTCGTTTGCTCATCAATAACGAGCAACCGTGGGTGTGTGAGGACGCGCTCGTCGACCCGCAGCAGCTGTGTTTCGCGTTCGCGTTTCCCGAGATCTCGACGTATGGAGGCGGAGGCACCGGCCAGTCGCAGGACGAGACGCCGGTCGACGAGCACGGCATTCCGCAACGCGCGATCGACATTCGGCTCGCGTATCGCGTGGGCATTGCCTCGCTCGACGTCGAAGCGACGATCACGAATCGCGCGCCGCGCCAGACCGTATCGTTTGATTTGCGATGGCTCGTCGACGCCGACTTCGCCGACATTCAGGAGGCGCTGGGCGGTGCTCGCCAGCAAGAAGCGGCAGTCACACGCCGCGCGGACGGCGAGACATTGGATTTCGCGTACGATCACGACGAGCTGCCATACGCCACCAGCGTCCGTGTATCAGGTGCCGCGTGGACTGCGCACGACGCCGGCTTCGATGCGGCCGTCACACTTGCGCCGCAAGAGCGAGTCGTCGTCACGCTTCGCGTCGAACCGGTCGACTACCTCGAGCCATACGACGAGGCGACGATCGGCGAGCGCGAACGAGTCTGGCGGACGTGGCGCGACAATCTCGTCCGCATCAAAGTGCCGGCGAACACGATCGTCGAAGAGATCGTCCGCGCGAACGTTTCAGATCTGGCGTCGTTTGCACTGCTGCAGGGTGGCCGCGACGAATGGCTCGCGCCGCAAGCCGGCATGCCGCTGTATCCGGCGTTGTTCGGCCGCGATGCGTTCACCGCGGCGTGGCAAGCCGCATTCATCGACCGGGGCGAGTTGGCCGACGCATCGCTCACTCGACTGGGGCGGCTCCAAAGTACGCGTATCGACGATTGGCACGACGAGGAACCGGGACGCATTCCATATCAAGTGCGCCAGGGGCCGCTCGCGCGGCTGAACATCAATCCGTACTCCGCCTATTACGCCGACTACGCGAGTCCGATGATGTTCGTCATCGCGCTCGCGCATGCGTTCGCGTGGTCGGGCGACGAGCAGTTCCTCGCGCGGCACTGGGACGTCGCGCGGCGCATCATGGATTGGGCGCGCGAGCGCGGCGATCGCGACGGCGACGGGTATTTCGAGTACCAGACGAAATCGCGCGAGGGCACGAAGAATCAAGGATGGAAGGACAGCGGCAACGCCGTTCTGTATCCGGATGGAACGCCGGTACCGTCGCCGCTCGGCACCTGCGAGCTGCAGGGGTACTGGTTCGGCGCGCAACAGTTGATGGCGGCACTCGCGTGGGCGCGCGGCGCGCGTGACGATGCGAAGGCGTATTGGCACTCCGCGCAGGATCTTAAAGCGCGCTTTAACCGCGACTGGTGGATGCCCGAGCACGACTTCTTCGCGCTCGCGCGCGATCCGTCGAAGGCGCTCGTGCCGGCGCTGACGTCGAACGTCGGGCAGTGTATCGCCACGGGAATCATCGACGACGAGCATCTGCCGCGCGTCGTCGGGCGCATGTTCGCGCCCGATCTCTTCAGCGGCTGGGGCGTCCGCACCCTGTCGGCCACGGACCGCTCCTATAACCCCGTGGACTATCACCTCGGCGCCGTGTGGGCCGTCGAGAACGCGACGATCGTGTTCGGCCTTCGGCGTTTTGGATTCGACGAGCGGGCGAGCGAGCTCTCGAAGGGGTTGTTCGATCTCGCGACGTTGTACGGCGGATTTCGAATTCCCGAAACCGTCGGCGGCTACGCGCGAAGTGAGTATCCGACGCCCGGCGCGTACCCGCGAGCGAACACGCCGCAACTGTGGAATGCGTCCACGTTTCCCATGCTGCTGCAATCGCTGCTTGGCTTGCAGCCTGTCGCGCCGTTGTCGATGATGGTCATCGATCCGGTGCTGCCCGAGTGGATGCCCGAAGTGATTCTGGAGCGCGTCCGCATCGGCGGAGCGACGGCGACGTTACGCTTCTGGCGAACGGAAAAGGGAGAATCGCACGGCGAGATCGTTCAGAAGCGTGGGACGTTGCATCTCATACGACAACCGCCGCTCGAGTCCCTCAGTGCAGGTGTGCGCGACCGATTTCGGGCGCTCATCGACACGATCTTGCCGTAACTGAGACCGCACGCCGGCTTGCCGTCGCGCCGCATCGGACCTAGCGTTAACCCCATGGCCGCCGGGGCGGCCGACGGTCCGCGTAAAGGGTTCAACCCACCTCTTTAGCATTCTCATATCGGCTTCTATTCCTCGCCCTCACTGCGGACCATGGGCGGCACGAAGGGCTCGCCCCTTCCACCAGGAATGGAGGTGCCATGTCCGAGCAGGACCACCCATCGGCGGCTGCGTCATTGCCCGACGCGCCCAACCTCGACTGGCTTCGGAAGCACGCCAAGCGGCGCCTGGCGGAGCTCCAACGGTCGAATGCCGCGGCGAAGCTCGCCGACGCGCAATTCGATCTCGCGAAACGCTACGGCTTCGCGAGTTGGCGCGCGCTCAAAGCCCATATCGATTCACGCTCGATCGATGGACAACTCGCGGCGGCCGCGCGCGAAGGCGACAACGCGAAACTCGCCGAGCTGCTCGATGCGCATCCCGAAAAACTGAGCGTTCGCCTCGACCCGTATGAGCAGACGCTGCTCCATCTCGCGGCGCGACACCTCGGCACGACCGATCTCTTGTTGAAACGCGGCGCCGACGTCAACGCGCGCGAAAAGGGCGACAACACGTACGCCATGCACTGGGCGGCGGCCGGCGGCGAGCTCGATGTCGTGCGCCGGCTTGCCGACGCCGGTGGCGACGTCGTCGGCCACGGCGACGATCACGAGCTCGAAGTGATCGGCTGGGCGTCGTGTTGGGAGGGATGCGACGATCGAGCGCATCGCGAGGTGGTCGATTTCCTGATCAGCCGCGGCGCGCGACACCACATCTTCTCGGCGATCGCGCTGGACCTGGAAGATGAAGTGCGCCGCATCGTCGCCGCCGATCCGTCGGTGCTCAGACGTCGCATGAGCCGCAACGAGAACAACCGCCTGCCGCTGCACTTCGCGGTGAACGCGAATCGCCCTCGCATGGTGTCGCTGCTCATCGAGCTTGGCGCCGATCCGCTCGCCGGCGACGCATCCGGTGCTCCCGCCGCGGCGCACGCACGCAATGCATTGATCGACCGGCCGGTCATGGAAGCGATTCGCGCGATGACCGCCGCCGAGCTGACGAGCGCGCGTCGCGGGAATCGCCCGATGAACGGCACGGCAATGGATCTTCTCGCCGCGCTGTCGCTCGGCGACTGGGACATGGCGGAGCGGCTCGTCGCGGACAATCGCGCGCTCCTCGAGCCCGCGGCCGGCGCGTTGCATCTGATGTCGAAGCGCGGAGATCTCCGGGGGGTGAAGTGGCTCCTCGACCACGGTGCGGATCCGAACACGCGCTGGAGTCACTGGGATTCGGACGTTGCGCCATTGCACCTCGCCGTGCTCGGGAATCAGGTCGACGTCGTGCGCGCGCTTCTGGACGCCGGGGCCGATCCGACCATTCGCGATACGCGACACGACAGCGACGCCATTGGTTGGGCCGAGTTTCTCGGACGGCCGGAAATTCTGAAGCTGGTGACGCGCTGAATCCATTCTGCCTTCCCCTCGTACTATCCGGTAACCCAACGGAGTCAGACCATGCACGTATGGACGCGTACCGGCGAGCGGAGCCTCCGCTGGTTCGAGCAGCTCGGGCAGGACATCCGCTACGCCACGCGCATGCTCCGTGGCTCGCCCGGTTTCGCGGCCATCGCCATCGGCGCGGTCGGAATCGCGATCGGCATCAACGCAGGGTTTTTCACGCTCATCGACACGTTCATGTGGCGGCCGCTTCCGGTCGCGCGTCCGGAACAGCTCGTCCGGCTCTTGACGCTCGATGGCCGCGGACTCCAGAACATTCGCTTCTCGTATCCGGAGGTCGTCGCGCTCTCGGCGAACGCGCGGAGTATCGAACAGGTCATCGGATACTTCGCTCAGCCCGTGGCGATCAAGCCGAGCGCGACCACTCTCGCGACGGCGAGCAGCGTCGGGCTCGTGACCGGAGATTACTTCACGGCGCTCGGCGGTTCGGCATCGGCAGGTCGCGTGTTGTCGACGGCGGATGAACGAACCGACGGTGGTCCGGTGGCCGTGATCAGCGACGCGTATTGGCAACGCATGTTCGGCGGCTCGCGGGACGCGATCGGACGCTCACTCATCGTGAACGGGGCATACGTCACCGTGGTTGGCGTCGCCGCGCCGACGTTCATCGGCATCAACCCGTTGGTGCCGGACATCTGGATGACGCTGCCGCAAGCCGAACGCATCGGCGCGACGCCGGGACGCCTGCTCGATCCGACGAATCGATTCATCACGCTGCACGCAAGACTTCGTTCAGGCTACACGCCGCGCCAGGCGCGGGCGGAGCTGTCCGGATTCGTCGCCGAGCCGCCGGCGCCCAAGGGAACCCGCGCGGCGCTCGAGCGAATCGTGGGCGTCACCGTCGAACCCAGAGCGTCGATGATTCCTCCAACGTCGAACACGCTGTTGATACTGACGCCCGCGCTGTTCGTGGTGGGACTCGTGCTGGTCATCGCATGCGCCAACCTGGCGAACCTGCTGCTTTGTCGCGCGCTCGTTCGTCGTCGCGAGATCGCCGTCCGTCTGTCCCTGGGCGCCTCGCGCGGCCGGTTGATTCAACAGTTATTGACTGAGAGTTTGCTCATCGCCGTCGCCGGCGCGATTCTCGGGTTCGTGCTCGCCGACTGGACCGTGAAGATCGTCTCGCGATCCTACCTGAGCTTCGTGCCGCCGACACTCGGCTCACTCGCGCTGACGCTCGCGCTGACGCTCGCGCCGAGCTGGCGCGTCGTCGCGTACACGGTGGTGCTCGCGTGCGTGAGCTCGATGACGTTTGGCCTCGTGCCCGCGCTGCAGGCGACTTCGTTGAATCTCAGCGGCATGCTCAAAGGCGACGACACCGCCGTGGGCGGGAGGCTGCGTCGTTCGAAGGTCCGCGATTGGTTGATCGCCGCGCAGGTCGCGGGGTCCGTCGTGCTCATCGCGGCGGCAGGCATTCTCACGCGCGGCGTGCAGCGCTTCGCGTCGTCGAATTCCGGTCTCAATCCCGAGCATGTTGCATTCGTGGAGTTCGGGATCGCTCCGGCGGACCATCTGCCGGCGACGATCGCGTCCGACCGGGCGACGCTCGACGCGCGAATCGCGCGCGCACCCGGTGTCGCCGTCGTCGCGCGCGCGGCGTTCCCGCCGTTCAGCAGTTGGCGCGTGACGCGTATTCGTTCCAGTGAAGCATCGAACGACGCACGCCCCCACGTTCTCTCGCACAACATCGTTACGCCGAACTATTTCGACGTCATCGGCCAGCGCATCGTCGATGGGCGCGCCTTCACGAGCGCGGACAGTGCATCCGGCACCTCGGTCGCCATCGTCACGCAGGCCGCGGCGCGCGCGCTGTGGCCGGGTCGTCGTGCCGTCGGCAATACGTTTCGCTCGGTTGACGCGAACGGCGAGTTGAGCGCGCCGCAGCAAGTCGTGGGCGTCGTTGCCGATGCGCACAGTGTCATGCTGTGGGATCCGGACGATGAGGGATACCTCTATACGCCGGCGGTCGCCGCGGACTTCGCGTCGCTCGACATGCCGATTCTCGCGCGCATGGATGCCGGAGCCGTCAATGCGTCGCGCACGATCGCGGACATCGCCGCGCAGGTGGACCCGAACGCGCCGCTCACGATCACTCCGCTGTCGGCGTTACACGATCAGCAGATCGTTCCGTTCCGGTACGGCGCCGGCATCACCGGCGCGATCGCGTTGCTCGGACTCGCGCTCGCGGTGGTCGGCCTGTACGGCGTCGTCGCGTTCGGCGTGGAGCAGCGGCGGCGTGAGATCGCGGTGCACATGGCCGTTGGCGCAAGGCCCGCGGACGTTCTGAAGTTCGTCATGCGCGGCGAGCTGCGGCTCGTCGGGATTGGACTGGCGATCGGCCTCGTGCTGGCGATCGGCGAGTCGGGCCTCATCAACAGCTGGACGCTGCCGTTGCCGTCGCTCGGCGTTCTGGGACTCGCCGCGATCGCGGTGTTCCTCATGCTCGTCGGGACGGTCGCGACGCTCGTTCCCGCGTCTGCGGCGCTCCGAATTTCGCCGATGCAGGCGCTTCGGCAGGACTAGGGCGCTCGTCGCGAAACCAATCAGCCGTCCGCGCCCGGCATGGCCCGCGCGATGTCGACGATCTCGACGAGCTGCTCGGCAAGCTCGTTCCACGGACCGCGCCCGAACCGTTCGAGAAAATCCTCCTGCGCGGCGGTCCACAGCGGCAGCGCCTGCGCGATGCGCCGAACACCCTTCGCCGACAGGGCCACCTGCCGCGCGCGACCGCCGGCGTTGCTGAGCGTGATCAGTCCCTCGCGCGCGAGCGGCGTGAGGTTCCGGTAGAGGGACGTCCGCTCGAACACCAATTCGTCGGCCAACTCGGTCAGGCGAACCGGTCCACGGCGCCGTTGGACAGCGCTCAGCAATGAGAACTGCGTCGCGGTGAGTCCGGCGGGCGCGAGGCGCGCGTCATACACGCGCGAGATGGAGCGCGTGGCGCGGCGGAGCGTACCGGCGGCGCATTTGGCTGTGGCGCCCGAGGCTTTCGTGGCGGATCCGGACATGTGATGTAGTTACACAGAAAATGATCCCGTAGGCTACCCGTCGCGCGGGGCGGGGTCAAGCGAATGGTGCGTCGCACCGAGCGGTGGCGAAGCAATTCTTGCCACCCGTGACCATCCGACGTATGATCGGGGCGGCTTGAAGGAAGCCTCCGGGTCCGCGGGAAGAGTTCAACTCACCTTCGCATGCTCGCGCATGTATGTGCGCTCGTCGGTTAGGCCACGACCTTCGTGCAGCCTGATTGCGGACCCCAGGCTCGGCATGGAGGCTTCGTGACGCATCAGCTGACGACCCGCCCCAACCTGGACCACTTTCGCGGCCAGGCAAAAACGTTGCTCGCCGAGCTTCGCGCCGGCGACGCTTCGGCCGCGCGGGCATTCATCGCACATCTGCCGAAGGCCGGCGGCATGTCCGTCGCGCAAACGCGCGCGGCGGGATTTCGCCTGGCCGACGCGCAGTCCGTCATCGCGCGACAGAGCGGGTTCGCCAGTTGGCCGCAGCTCGTTCGGCATGTCGAGCAGCTGCGGGCACTGCAAGGCGAGTGGCATTTCGAGTCGTTGCAGATCGACGGCGGCAACATGCCCGGCGCGGCGTTCGGGGATTCGAAACTTCTCATGGACGGCGATCTGTTTCGGATGGAGTCGCCCGAGGCCACCTATGACGGCCGATTCAGCATCGACACGCTGACGACGCCGATGCAGATCGACATCACGTTCGTCGAGGGTCCCGAGGCCGGAAATCACGCGTACGGATTGTTCGCGCTCGACGATGATCGCCTCACCATCTGTCTCGGCCTGGTCGGTTCGTCGCGTCCGACGTCGTTTGCGACGACGGCAGGAAGCGGACATGCGCTGGAGCGGCTGCGTCGTGCCTCGCCGGCCCGTCCGGCCGGAGTCACCGGTGGTACCGCGCCGGACGGGGAAGCCGCGAGCGCCGCTCCGTTACCGCCCGTCGATCCCGCGGACTTCGCGATCGAGTCGAGCCCGATACTTGCGCGACTCGAAGGCACGTGGATTCCTGTTCGGCTCGTCACCAACGGCGACGAGATGCGGGCCGACTGGCTGGCGTACGGGTCGCGCACCGGGACGCGCAACGAAGCGAAGGTCGTGTTCGGCGGACAAACCATGTTGCACGTGAAGATGCGCATCGACGAGAGCGCGACACCGATTGCCATCGATTATCTCCATGTCCACGGGCGCGACACGGGCAAAGTGAGCAAAGGCATCATGCAGTGGATCGGCGACGAGGTGTGTTTTCTGATGGCCGCGCCGGGACGCGAGCGACCGGCGGAGTTCCCGCCTGCCGGCGGGGAGGGAATGACGCTCAGCCAATGGAAGCGCAAGTGAGCTCGGGCGAGCCACGATGAATCTGCCGAGCTGGTTGAAACACGCTCTCAGATCCTTGAAGCGCACGCCGGTCTTCACCACGACGGCGACGTTGACGCTCGTCCTCGGGCTCGGTTCTGTCGCGGCGATGTTCGCCATCGTCTACGGTGTGCTGCTCGCGCCCCTCCCGTTCGGGCACTCCGATCGTCTGGTCAGCGTCGGCATGGATGCGCGATCGCCCGAGCTTCGGCGCATCCAGCAGCCGGCCGGCGCGTACTTCGCGTTCAAGCGATTCTCACGGCGCCTCCAGGACATCGGGTTTTATAGAACTGGAAATGCCAACATCTGGACGCGCGGGAGCGATGACCAGGCGGAGCGCGTCACCGCGACGTGGGTCACGACGTCCACGCTCTCCATGTTGCAGGTGCCCCCGCTTCTCGGCCGCGCCTCGTTCACGGTCGACGAAGATCGTGGGCATGGGCCGGACGCCGCCATCATCAGCGAATCGGTGTGGAGGCAGCGGTTCCACGCAGACCGCGACGTCATCGGGAAGATCCTCTACGCCAATAGTGTCGCGAGGATCATCGTTGGTGTGATGCCGGAGCGCTTCCGGTTTCCGGACGCCGCGACTCGCGTGTGGCTTCCCTCCAAGCTCGATCGGGCCGGCGCCTCGCTCGGCGACTTCAGTTATTCGGCGGTCGGGCGTCTCGTCGACGGCGCGACGACGGCGGTGGCGCAGCGCGATCTCGCGACGGTCCTGCCGCGCGTCGTCGAGCTCTTTCCACTTCTCGAATCGGGAACGCCGACGATCACCTGGCTGGACCAGACGGGCGTCACTCCCGTCGTCACGCCGCTGCGCGACGAGATGACGAGCGGCATCGCGCGCACGCTGTGGATTCTCGCCGCCGCGGCGGGGCTCGTGCTGCTCGTCGCGTGCGCGAACGTCACGAACCTCATGCTCATCCGCGCGGATGGCCGCCAGCTCGAGCTCGCGGTGCGCGAAGCACTCGGCGCAAGCCGGCTGCGGATTCTCACGCACTTCCTCGGTGAAGCGGTCGTGCTGTGTGCGGCGGCGGGCGCGATTGCGGTCGCGGCGGCGTGGGTCGCGGTGAGTGCGCTCGTGTCGTTCGGACCGGCGGACGTTCCCCGGCTGGCCGAGTTGCATGTCGGCAGCGTGACGACTGTGTTCGTCGTCGTGGTGGCGATCGCGAGCGCGTGCTTGTGCAGCATCGTACCGGCGTTTCGCATTCGGCGCGCGAATCTGTCGATCAGTCTGCGCGATGGCGGGCGCAGCGACACCGCAAGCAAAGCGCGACAGCGGCTGCGCATGGGCATCGCCGCCACGCAGATCGCGGTGGCGCTCGTGGTGCTCGCGGGATCGGCGTTGCTCCTGCGCACGTTTCGCCGGCTCTACGACGAGCGTCCGGGCTTCGATACACGAAATGTGATTACCGTCTGGATGCAGCTGCCGTTCGCGCGCTACAGCGACTCGGGCGCGGTCCGGTTTCATGCGCGCCTCACCGCGGCGGTTCGAGACCTTCCCAACGTTCGCGCCGCTGGTCTCACCGAACGATTGCCGCTGGGCGACGGAGAGACGCATCAGCAGTCGTTCCGCATGGAAGAGGAGGGACGGCAGTCCTCGCTTTCGACGAACGCGATCGACGACGGCTATTTCGCGGCGATGAACATTCCGCTGCTCGCCGGCCGAAGCTTTCAGACCTTGAGCGTTCAGCGTGACGGCGAAGCCGTGATCAGCCGGCGCGCCGCGGAAACGCTGTGGCACGATCCGACGGGCCGCGCCGCGGTGGGGAGGCGAATCGTGTCGGTGCCTGCCGGACCCTCGTACACCATCATCGGCGTCGCCGGCGACGTGCGCGATCGTGACCTCGGCGCGCAGCCGTCCGCGACACTCTATGTGCCGCAGGTGGTGCCGTTGGATTCAGTCGAGCCGAGGGCTCGCCGCATGATGGCGCTCGTCGTGAAGACGTCGGGGTCGCCGACGGCGGTGTTGCCGTCGATTAGAAAAATCGTACGCGATCTCGACCCGACGGTGCCGATCTTCAACGTCGAGCTGATGACCGACGTCGTTCGTGCGTCGATGGCGCGACTCTCGTTCGCGCTGACGCTGATGAGCGCGGCGGCCATCATCACGCTGCTGCTCGGAGCCATCGGACTGTATGGCGTGATGGCGTATATGGTCGCGTTGCGCACGCGAGAATTCGGAGTGCGCATCGCGCTGGGTGCCGACCCGCGGCAGTTGGCGCAAACCGTGGCGATGCGCGGACTCGCGCTCGTCGTGATCGGGGCGGGTGCCGGCCTCGTGCTGTTCGCCGTTGTCGCGCCGCTGCTTCGCTCGTTGCTCTACGGCGTCTCGCCCACGGATCCGCTGACGCTTGGCGGCGCGGTGCTGGCGCTCGTCGTCACGGCGTCGATCGCCGCCTGGCTGCCGGCGCGCCGTGCCGCGCGAGTCGATCCCGCGGAAGCGCTGCGCGCCGACTGACCTGTCGCTAGCCGTCGAGCGATTGTCCGACGCGTAATCGGTTGCTACGTTCCCGCGTTCGCTGTCGTCTTATTCGTGATCGTCGCTTTGATCACCGGCTTGAAGAGCAACCCGTTCTGCGCGATGGTATTGCCGCGCTGGACAAAACTGTTGTTGACGTCGAAGTCGACGAGCAGCGTCGTGGTCGCGCCCGAGGCGATGGTCACGGGCTGCGACGGAATGATCTTGAGGCCGGACTGCGCGGCGCCCGGGAACGTCACGTTGGGCGAGCTGCTGTTGGTGAGCTTCGTTCCATTCTTGAGCGTCACGCTCGAGCGCGTTGGGTCGATGACGAGACGGAAGCCGTTATAGGTGCCCGCGGCGAGCGTCGTCTGTCCGAGCGGGGCGATGACGCCGCTTTGAAGCGCGAGCAAGTTGAACGATGCGTTCGGCGCCGCGATGGTCTTCCAACCATTCGAGGACGCACTGTCGCTCGACAGCGCATGATCGGTCGTCGCGGAATCTGCGTCTGACTGACGCGCGTCGACGCGCAGCACGAAGATGTCGACGCTGCGAACGGAGTCGGTGGAGAAGGGCGCGTCAGTGAGATTGACGACGACGGTCCCGGAGCCGCTGGCGGTGTCCGTGGGCGTTCCCGAATCGGAGCACGCCAACGGGATAGTGAATGCCGCTGCCGCGGCGGCCACGCAAAGCGCAACGCGGAACTGTTTCATCGCTCGTCTCCTGCGGATTGATGCGTCTGGTTGATGCGTCGATGTGACGATCGTTGCCAGTGAAGTACGCGAATCTCGTGCGCGTTGATCCCGGAAACAGCGACGGCGGTCACACCCGTGACCGCCGTCACGCGCATGCTGTGATCGCGCGCGCATTGCGTCGTCCCGGCGGCGAATGGCCGCGCTGATCGCTACGGCAGCCGTCGCCAACCGCCACGCCGTCGCGCGCGACCGAACGACGTCGGCGTCAACCCGCATTGCGGCGCGAACCGCCGGAGCTCAGTCCTCCCGCAGCACGGTCGCGGGGTCCACGTGTCCCGACCGAAGCGCCGGAAGCCACGACGCCAGCAACGTCGACGCCAGAATGATCGCCACGGCGGCGCCGAGCGTTGGCGGATCGGTCGGCGCCACGCCGAAGACGAGCTTCGTCATCGCCCGCGCCCCGGCGAGCGACAATGCGCAGCCGGCGATCACACCGAACATCGCAATGCCCATCCCTCGGCGCACGATCAGCCACTGCACCTCGCGCGGATTCGCGCCGAGGGCGATGCGAATGCCCATCTCGCGCGTGCGAGCCCGGGCGAGCTGCGCGATCACGCCATAGACGCCGACCGCGGCGAGCGCGAGTCCGACGATGCCGAACATCGACAGTAGCATCATGAGAAATCTGTCACGCGCCATGGACTCGGCGCGAATGCCGTCCATGGACCGGATGCTCTCGATCGCGAGGAGTCGATCGACGTCGCCGATCGCGTGCCGCATGCCCGGGGCAACGGCTAACGGCTCACCGCGTGTGCGCACCACGAACGCGAGCTGATGCGACGGTTCCTGCGTGATCGGCGCATCCACTTCGATGTCGGTCGGTGTGCCCGGTGTCGCCTGATGTTCGTCGCCGACCACGCCGACGATCGTTCGCCACAGCGACGTCGAATCGGGCGCCTTGTCGAACGTGATTCGCTGGCCGACGGGATCGCTTCCCTTGAAGTACGCGCGCGCGAAGGACTCGTTGATCACGACGTAGAACGGCAGTCCGCGATCCGATGCGGTGAACGTGCGGCCGCGGATCAGCGGGACGCGCATCGTCTTGTAGTAGTCCGCCGACACCTCGCGATGCAGCAGGCTCGCGCCGAAGTGCCCCGCCGACGGTCCCTCGATACTGAACGCACTGCTCCAGCTGGGCCGTGTCAACGGGAGTTGATTCGCGACGCCGACGTCGACGACACCGGGCAGCGCCCGCGCCCGTGTCATGACCTCGTCGGCGAAACGGACGATCTTGGTCTGGCTGTCATAGCGCGCCGGCAATTGCACCGTGGCTTCGAGCACGTTGGCCGACTCGAAGCCGACGTTCACATTCTGAAGATTCTCATAACTGCGAACGAGCAGTGCCGCGCCCGCCGTGAGGGCGAGCGCGATCGCCACTTCGATCGCCGCGAGACGCTCGCCGCCGCGGCGCGCACGAACGCCGCGCGTGCTCGAGCGGCCGCTGCCGCCGGCGCCCGACAGCACGTCGTTCGGCGACCGTCGCGAGGCCCAGATCGCCGGCGCGATGCCAAACAGCAGGCCGGCGCCAAGCGTCACCGCGAGCGCGTACAGCGCGACACGCCAATCGATGCCGACGTTCGCCATCGGCAGCATGCCGTCGCCCCGCGGCGCCAGACGTACGAGCACGCGCGTTCCCCACCACGCGAGGACGAGTCCCAGAACACCACCGGCACACGACAGCACGACGCTTTCGGCGAACGCTTGCCGAACGAGCCGCGAGCGCCCCGCGCCGAGCGCGGCGCGCACCGCCATCTCGCGCTCCCGGTTCGCCGCTCGCACGAGCAGCAGATTGCCGACGTTCACGCACGCGATGAGAAGCAGCAGCGTCACGGCGCCAAGGAGCACGAGCAGCGGAAGCCGCGAGTCGCCGACGAGGAAGCGATGCAGCGGGACGAGCTCCGCGTCCATGATGCGATTCGTCTCCGGATATTCCCGCTTGAGCGCGTCGGCGACGGAGCGAAGCTGGATGCTTGCTTCGTCGGCCGTGACGCCATCGCGCAGCCGTGCGACGACCCGCAAATAGTGCGCACGCCGAAACGAGATGTTCGCGCGTTGTTTCACCGTCCAGCCCAGCGGCAACCAGACGTCGACCTCGGGTCGCGGGAAGGTGAAACCGGGCTTCGCGACGCCGACGATTTCCGCCATCTTCCCGCTGACGGACACGAACGTGCCGACAACGGACGGTTTGCCGCCGAACTGTTCGCGCCATAAGCGATCGCTGATGATCACGACGAACGGATGCCCGCTCCACGTCTCCTCGTCGCGAAATGCACGGCCGAGCTGCATGCCGACGCCAAGCACCGAGAAGAAGTTGCCGGTGACGCCGACGATGGGTGCGAGCCGCGGCGCGCCGTTCACCAGCAACGTGACCGACGCGGGACCGTCGCCGTACGCCATCACGTCGGCGAACGCCGGAACGCGCGCGCGCCAGTCGAGGTAGTTCGCCGGCGCGGCGTCCGCCATGTGCCAGACGAACTCGCGATTGTTCTCGCCAACCATGACGAGACGATCCGGATTCTGGAATGGCAGCGGCCGCAACAGCGCGGCGCTGACGGCGGTGAAGATCGCGGTGTTTGCCCCGACGCCAAGAGCGAGCGTCGCCACGGCGGCGGCGGTGAGCGCCGGGTTCGCCGCGAACATGCGCACACCGTGGCGCATGTCCGCGACGAAGTCGTCCAGCCACCGCGTGCCGCGCGCATCGCGATGCGACTCCTTGAGCTGCTCGCGTCCACCAAACGCGACGAGCGCCGCGCGCCGGGCGTCCGCCGGCGCCATGCCGCGCGTCAAATTCTTCTCGGTCTCGCGCTCGATGTGGTCGCGAATCTCGTCGTCCAGGTCCCGCTCGACGCGGCGGCGGCGGAGCATGGCGGTCAGCGCGTAACGCAGTCGGTCGAGCATTCGAGTATCCTCATGTCGTCCGAAGGACCCATTCGACGGCGGTGACGTACTGCCGCCACGACGCGGTTTCCTCGTTCAGCAGGCGGCGGCCCTTCGCCGTGAGGCGGTAGTACTTCGCGCGCCGGTTGTTCTCGCTGGCCTGCCACTCCGTGGCCACGCAGCCGCGCTGCTCGAGACGTTGCAGGGCGAGATAGAGCGATCCCTGATTGATGCCCAGCACGCCGCGGGACGAGTCTTCAATGCGCTGCCCAATGCCCCAGCCGTGCATCGGCTCGCGGGCGAGCGTTTGCAGGACGAGGAGGTCGAGGGTGCCGCGAAGGACGTCAGGGTGCGAAGCGGGCATGCTCTCCTACTGGATTCCGGCAGGAAGTGCCGCACGATACGTCGGACCGTCCGGCGTGTCAAGCAAACGTGCAGGGACCTTACGGGGTCCGCGGGCCGGCGCCCTCGGCTTCCATGAGACACCGCCCGCACTCCTCGAGCGACGAACATCCACAGGCGCCCTGCTGCCGCAGGAGTTGCTCTCGCTCGGCAATCCGCGCCGAAAGCTCGGCCAACTGCGCGAGCTTTCGCTGCGCGAGCTGCTTCCAACGCTCGGCCGGTGGCGCGTCGTCAGGGAATTCATGAAACAGCGCGCGAATCTCGTCGAGGGAAAATCCCAGCGTGCGCGCTCGCTGAACCACGATCAGGCGCTCGACCGCGGTGTCGTCGTAACGACGCTGACCGCCGACGCGCGCGGGCGGCTCGACGACGCCGATCTCCTCGTAATAGCGAATGGCGGATGGCCTCAAGCCGACACGCCGCCCGACCTGGGAAATGGTCCATTGGGTCACGAGGGAAGTGTAGGGCAGACGGCCCGAGCGGTCGAGGAGCGCGGCGATCGTTCGGGATCGGCGCGCGCCGGAGCTTGCGTTCAAGCCGGCTTGAAGTGCTAAGCTCGCGGGACTCATCGGCGGCTTTCTCACTTCCCGGAGATTCGATGCTCGACGCCCGTCTCTCGCTCGCGATCGCACTCTTATCCCTCAGCGCCGCGACTGGCGCGTCACAGACGAGCCAACCGTCACGCCAAGGCACGATCGCCGAGACCGTGGACTCATGGATCGGAAACACCGAGCAGCACCTCGTACCGCTCGCCGATGCGTTGCCGGCGAGCAAGTACGCATTCGCGCCGCCAAGCCGCTTCGGCGAGTTCGAGGGCGTGCGTTCGTTCGGCGATCAGGTGAAACATCTCGCCGCGAACAACTATCGCGCGGCGGCGCTGATCCTCGGAGAGACGCCGAGCGGCGACATGTCGGACGAACGCGGCCCCGACTCCGTTCGGACCAAGGCACAGATCATGAGATATCTCAAAGGCTCGTTCGCCGCGTTGCATCACGCTGTCGGCTCGATCGAGCCGGCGAACGTGACGGCGCCGGTTGCGACATCCAGCGCCTGGCAACGAAACCGCTTGTCGTTCGCCATCGACGCCATCGCTCACTCATTCGACCATTACGGCCAGATGGTCGAATACGCGCGGATGAACGGAATCATCCCGCCGGATAGTCGGCCCCGGTCGCCGTAATGTGAACGGGACTCAGCCCGCCGCGACGACCGGATTGTCGAGACCCCCGACCCCCTCGATCGCGACTTCCATGACGTCGCCCGCCTGTACGAAAACGGGAGGCTTGCGCCCATACCCGACGCCGGCCGGCGTGCCCGTCGCAATGACGTCGCCCGGCTCGAGCGTGATGCTTCGCGATACGAATTCGATCAGCGCCGGCACGCCGAAGATCATCTGGCTCGTGTTCGAATCCTGCATCAGCGCGCCGTTGACGCGCATCGTCACGCGGAGCGTATGCGGGTCGGGAATCTCATCGGTGGTGGCGATCGTTTGACCCATCGGCGCGAACGTGTCGCACGATTTCCCACGTTGCCACTGCACGTCGCTGAACTGAAAATCGCGTGCGGTCACATCGTTGAACGCGGTGTACCCGAGCACGTGATCGTATGCGCGATCGGCGCTGACGCGCGATGCGCGCCGCCCGATCACCACCGCGAGCTCCGCCTCGTAATCCACCTGCTCGCTGCCCTCGGGAATGACCACCTGTTCTCCCGGTGCGATCACGCAACTCGGGAACTTGGAGAAGATCGTCGGCAGCGTCGGGACGGCAATGCCAAGCTCCGCGGCATGGTCGCGGTAGTTCAGCCCGATGCACACGATCTTGCCCGGCCGCGGAACCGGCGCGAACCAGTAGGCGTCCTCGCTCCGCACGAGCCAACCTTTGTCACCTGCGTCCTCGAGCGCGCGCTCGTCGCGCTCCAGGCGGAGCGCCGTGTCCCGCGCGGTCTGAAACCAGCGCGCGTCCATGTCGAACCACGCGAGCGGATTCGTCGGACGGTCGGCGGGCGCGAACAGTTTCTCGCAATCGAGCCGGTAGCCGTTATCCGCGCCGTTGGTTCGCAGGATGATGCCCATGCGCGGCGACGTCCAGCCTGATTCGGCAGTGGCGAACGAGATGAGTCGCATGGATGAATGATAGCGTGGACTGCTCGCGCGCCGTACGTTCGTCTCCATGACCGAGGCCACCGAGGCAGAACCATCGGCGAGCATCGGCGTGGATCGCGACGATTCGGGAATGGTCGCCTTCTATCGCGCGATGACGATCACCGAACGCCGAACGATGCTGGCGTGTGCCCTGGGCTATGCACTCGACGGTCTCGACTTCACGATCTACACGCTCGTTCTGGGCAGCGTCATCGCACTATGGCATGTCGATCGCGGCGCCGCGGGACTTACCGTCAGCGCGACGCTCCTCTGCTCGGCGGTCGGCGGCTGGGCTGCCGGCCACATTTCGGACCGCATGGGCCGCGTGCGCGCCGTGCAGATCACGGTGCTGTGGTTCACCGTGTTCAGTCTTCTCTCGGCCGTTGCGCAAAGCTTCATGCAGCTCGCGCTCTTCCGCGCGCTGCTCGGCTTTGGGTTTGGCGGCGAGTGGACGGCCGCCGCGGCGCTGATGAGCGAAACGATTCGCCCGCGCTATCGCGGCCGAGCCGTCGGATGCGTTCAATCCGGATGGGCGGTGGGGTGGGGAAGCGCGGTGCTGCTTCAGGCGATCGTCTATTCACTCGTGCCGGAACAGCAGGCGTGGCGGTGGATGTTCGCGCTCGGCTTCGTGCCGGCGCTGTACGTGGTGTTCATCCGGCGCTTCGTCGAGGAGCCGCCTGTCGTCGTGGCCGCGCGCCGGGAATCGATGGCGTCGATCTGGGAGATTTTTTCGCCGAAGCTGCGCAAGACCACGCTGCTCGCCGCGCTCCTCGGCACCGGCGCGCAGGGCGGCTATTACGCGATCAATACGTGGCTGCCGATCTTTCTTCAGACCGAACGGCACCTGACGATCGTCGGCTCGACGAGCTATTTGGGTTTTCTCATCGCCGGTGCGTTCGCCGGGTATCTCACGGGCGCGTGGCTCGCGGATCGCATCGGACGGCGGATGTTGTTCTTGCTCTTTGCCGGCGGTGCGCTCGTCATGACGCTCATCTACACCCGCGCGCCGCTCACGAACAACGTGCTGTGGCTGCTCGGCTTTCCGCTCGGCTTCGTGGTGTCGGGGTATTTCGCCGGCATGGGCGCATTCTTCGCCGAGCTTTTTCCGACCCGCGTGCGCGGCTCGGCGATGGGCTTCGCGTACAACTTTGGCCGCGGCATTGGCGCGACGTTTCCCGCGCTCGTCGGCTACATCTCGGCGACCATGCCGTTGTCGCGCGCGATCGCGATCTTCGCCACGATCGCGTACAGCCTCATGGGTCTCGCCGCGTTTCTGCTTCCTGAAACGCGCGGCAGAAGCTTGGTGTCGTGACCCTCGTCAGAGCGGCGTGGATGACGCGGGCGCCGGCGTCTCCTCCGCGGTGAACACTTCGACGGCGAACGTGAAGCGACGCAGCTCGCCCGACGGAATTGCTCCAACGGCGACGAGCTGGCGAACCAGCTCTTCGCCGCGCTCGTTGCTGACGGTGACCATCACGGCGTACTCCCACCCCTCTCCGGCCGCCGGGCGACGGATCGCGCCTTCCACGCGCAGCGGTGAAAAGCTCGGCTCTGCGTTCGTGCCGTCGGTCGCGGGGTCGAATCGCAAGTGTTTGCGACACGACGGACACACGCTGGCGCTTTGCAGAATCACCGCGCGACAGTGCGGACACGTGCGCGTCGCCCCGACGGGCGGGCGACGAAGTCCACTCACAAGAGTTGGCGCGTGCCGAGCGTCAGCGCGGTCGATGAAGATTCGTCGCCCCATCCGAATTCAGAGCGTCCGCGCATCTTCGAGCCGGCGGCGACGACGAGCGTGCCCGCCTTGAGATCACCATTGAGCACACCGGTCGACTGCAGCTCGACGCGCGCCGCGCTGTCGATGTTCCCTTCGACTTCGCCGGCGATCGAGACCGCATTCGCGCGAATACTGCCGGTGAGCTTGGCGCCCGCTTCGACCGTCAAGTCGCCCTGAATGTTCACGTCGCCTTCGAAGCGCCCGGCGATGCGAACGCTGCCTGCACCTTCAATACGTCCGGTGATAGTGATCTCGGTGCCGAGCACCGAGTCCTTGACCTCACGAATGTCGCGGCCTTCGCGCGCGGCGGGACGTCGCGGCGTCGAGCCGAGATCGGCGGCGAAGCCGAGATCGCTCTTGGCCGTGGCGTCGGGCGCGGGCTCCGACGATTCCTTCTGTGTCACGGTTGCTTCTTTCCATAATGCCATCATTCCATCCTGATCGGGGGCCGCGATGGATAACAGACGGTCCAACGCCTTTCTGTTAGATGCGTCACGTTTCAGACCAGCACCGCCGGGTCCGCACGATTTGCGTGGCTCGCGGAACCGCCGGGGCCGCTACGCAAGCGGTATCGCGATCGCCGTCATCGTCCCAGGGCCGGAAAGTGTCCGGCCTGCGAGCTATCGCACGCGCGAGGTGAGGGGCGTCCACCTCAGGTCGCGCGGCCCGACGTACGCAGAGCTCGGCCGAATGAGACGGTTCGCCGCCCGCTGCTCGAGCGCATGGCCGATCCAGCCGCTCACGCGGCCGATCGCGAACGTCGGCGTAAACAGCGGCACGTCCAGGCCGAGACCGTGCAACAGCAACGCGGTGTAGAACTCGACGTTCGTCTGCAGCCGTCGTCCGGGTTTGTACTCCTCCAGCAGGCGCAGCGCCACGCCCTCGACGTCGCGCGCCAAACGGTACAACGCCATGTCGCCGCCGCGCGTGAAGAGGCGCTCGGCCGCGGTGGCGAGAACGTCGGCGCGCGGATCGCGCACCTTGTACACGCGATGACCGAAGCCCATGAGCCGCTCGCCGCTCTCGATCTTGCGGCGCAGGATCGGCTCGGCGCGTGACGCGTCGCCGATCTCGAACACCATCTCGAGCGCCGGACCGGGTGCGCCGCCGTGCAGCGGTCCTTTCAGGGCGCCGATCGCGCCGACGATCGCCGAGACGAGATCGGAGCCGGTCGAGGTGATCACGCGGCACGTGAACGTCGAGGCATTCAACCCGTGGTCGATGACGGTGTTGAGATAGGTCTCGAGTCCGCGCGTGCGCTCCGCCGCCGGCTCGCGACCGGTCAGCATGTACAAGTAGTTCGCGGCATGCGAGAGATCGGGCCGGGGCGCGATGGGTTCGAGCCCGTCGCGATATCGCCAGAACGTGGCGACGATCGTCGGAATCGCGGCGGCGATCGTGACCGCGTCGTCGGCCGTGAGCGAGATCGTTCCCGCCGCCATACGCAGCGCGTCCATGGCGTCGAGCTTCGCGCGTGCGCAGTCGCGGAGCAGCGACAGGGTGGTCTCGGACAGCGCACGCTTTTCCGCGAGCTCGGCGCGAAATGCATCGAGCTCGAATGACGCGGGAAGGCGGCCGTGCCACAGCAGCCACGTCGTCTCCTCGAATGTCGCGTGCGCGGCCAGCTCGGCGAGCGAATATCCGACGATGATCAGCTCACCACGCTCGCCGTCGACGTGGCTCAGGCGGGTCGACGCGGCGACGACGCCCTCGAGTCCAGTATCGGTGCCCATGGCGAATGGGTAGCGGCCGCTCCATATTCGAGTCAATGTTGATCAATAAATCAATATGAAAGCGCCGGCCGCGTGGCTCTCGGCCGCCGAGGCCGCGCGCCGCCTCGGTGTGAAACGCGCCACATTGTACGCGTACGTGAGCCGCGGGCGGCTTCGGTCCCGGCCACGCGGCGGCGCGACGCGCCAGCGACTCTATGCGCGCGAGGACGTCGAGCGGCTTCGGCGGCGGGCCGAGGAGCGTCGCGATCCGAGCGCCGTCGCCGCGCACGCTCTCGACCTGGGCACCCCCGTGCTCGAGTCGGCCATCACGCTCATCGACGGCGGACGGCTGTACTATCGCGGCCACGACGCGATCGAGCTCTCGCGAAGCCGATCGGTCGGCGCCGTGGCGGCGCTGCTCTGGACCGGCAGCTTCGAGGAGCCAGCCGCCCCCCGCGTGGCCACGGCGCGGCCACCGAACCTACCGCGCGATCTTCCGTTCGTCCTCCGAGCACAAACGCTGCTCGCCGCCGCCGCGGCGCGTGATGCGCGTGCATTCGACTTCCGCCGGGACGCCGTCGTGGAGACCGGATTGACGATTCTCTCATCGATGACTCGCGCCGCGACCCTGGCGCCGGCGCTGAATGCGAGCATCGACGCGGAGCTCGCCGCCGCGTGGCGGTTGAAGCGCGGAGCAGTCGACGTCGTGCGCTCCGCGCTCATTCTGTGCGCCGATCACGAGCTCAACGTTTCGGCATTCACCGCGAGATGTGTCGCATCGGCCGGCGCGAGTGTCTATGCCGCCGTGATCGCCGGCCTCTCGGCGCTCGAGGGAGTTCGGCATGGCGGCATGACCGAGCGCGTCGAGGCGATGCTCGCGTCCATGCGCCATGCCCGCTCGGGACGCTCGGCAGTGGCCGAACGCTTGCGGCAGGGTGAGGAGATTCACGGCTTCGGCCATCCCCTGTACCCGGACGGCGATCCGCGAGCACGCGAATTGTTCGATGTGCTGCGAGCGCGTTATCCCACCTCGCGCGAGCTTGCGTTCGCGCTCGACGTCGCGGACGCGGCGTCGAACACGCTTGGCACGCGTCCCTCACTTGACTTCGGCCTCGCCGCCGTCTCACGCGTGTTGCGCCTGCCGGCGGGCTCGGGCCTCACGTTGTTCGCGATCGGCCGCACGATCGGGTGGATCGGACATGCGATCGAGCAATACACCCTCGGGCAGTTGATTCGACCGCGCGCGCGGTACGTGGGGCCCGGTCACGACGCGGTCGATTCGCGTTGAACGAGCAGCGTCTCGATGTGCGAGTGCCCCTTCTTTCTCGCCCACGCCAGCGGCGTCGCCCACGACGCACCGGCGACCGACGGATCCGCGCCACGCTCGAGCAACAGACCGACAATCTCCCGCTGTCCCGAGCGCGACGCCATGCCGAGCGCCGTGGAGCGATACTCCTCGTCGACGCCGTCGATCGATGCGCCGTGATCGAGCAGCAGCCGCACCTTGGCGCCGTCGCCCCTCGACGCGAAGTGATGCAGCAACGTGGTGCGATGCCAGTTCATGTGGTTCGCATCCATGCCGTGCTCGAGCAGCAGCTTTGCAGTTTCGTAATGCTTGAAGTAGTAATTTGGGCCCCACTTCGACACCGCGGGCACGCGCGCGCCGAAACGAAACAACAGCCGGATCATCTCATGACTCCCCGCGCTCGACGGGCCACAGAGAATACCCTCGGACCAGAACAGGCGATCCTCGAGGGCGAGCTCCGGCCGGCGGCGCAGCATCGTCTCGACGCCCGCGCGGTCATCGTCGCCGATCAGTCGGCCGAGCGTCGCGACGTGATCTGTCTCGTGCCTCCCGCCGTAGCGGCTCAGCAGCTCGAAGAAGCGAGGGTCCTTCCGCGCATGATACATTGGCGTGCCGCTCGACTCGACCATCGCGTTCGGGTTCGCGCCATGCTCGAGTAACAGCCGCGCCATCTCGTACTGCTTGCGATAGACAGCGTCCCACAGCGCGGCACCGCCCGGCGCTCCGACTTCCGGCAACCTTGGATCGGCGCCGTGTTCCAAGAGCAGCTTCACCATCTCGAGATTCTGCGTGCCGGCCGCCGCCGACAACGGCCGGCGATGACAGCTGTCCTCCGCATTCGCGAGCGATGCGTCGCGCGCAAGCGCATTTTTGATGTACTCATCGTCACCGCGCAACGCGGCGAGGAACATCGTGTACCTGGCCCCGCGCGCCAGGAGGAGGTCGGCAATCGCGCGGGCGCGCTCGGGCGGCACCTGCGCACGCCAGTTCGGGCCCATGGCATTGTGAATCGGACGCGCGCCGTCGCTGCGCACGGCGTCGACCCGCGCGCCGGCGTCGAGCAGCGCAATGACGATCTCGAGATGGCCGTTGGACGCCGCCTCGTGCAGCGCGGTGTTTCCAGTCTCATCGCCGTGAACGGCGAGCCGAGGATCACGCGCGAGCTCGGCACGGATACGCGCGAGATCCCCGCCTCTGGCAGCGGCGAGAATGACCGTCGCGTCGAGCGCATCGCCGAATTGCGCCGCGAGCCGCGTGCGGATCAGGGAGGCGATGTCGTGATGCTCGCGATCTTCGGCCATCATCAACAGCGAGTCGCCATACGGGTACGTGCGATAGGCCGGGTCGGCTCCGTGCTCGAGAAAGAACCGCACGAGGTCGAGAAACCCCTCGCGCACCGCGAAGTGAATCGGCGGCGTGTAGTTGTACTCGTGCGTGGCGAGCGCGGGGTGCCGGCTCACGAGGCGCCGCACCGCTTTCATGTCGCCGGCGCGCGCGGCGACGAAGATGCCATACACCTCATCGGATGACGCGACGTCACCGTCGGACAGCGTGATCGACGGCGAAGCGGTCATCTCGATCGGCCGAATGAGCGGCAACGCAGGCCCGCGCGTCGGCGTGGGATTCACACTTTCGGCATGACGCACGAGCTCCGCCCAATTCGGGAAGCCGGCTTCACGCGCGATCACGAATTGCGCGTCGGCGAGAACGGCGCTCTCGTTCGCCGAGGCGAACCGCGGAACGATCGCGCGAAATCGTTCGCGCGCGACGGCGTCGCCCGAACGAAAGGCACGCAGCAGTTCCTTCGCTTGTTTCCGGAGTTGCGCTACCGACGGACGCGCCGGGAGCCGCGAGGCTGGGTCAGACATGTGATCTCCTCTCACGAGCGCCCGTGTCCGCACGCCGGGCAGAAAGAAGATCGGGATGTGGACGTGCGACGATCGATCAGGTGGGCTCGGCCCTTTCCGCGGACGGGATGCGTCCTGAGACGCGCCTTTATTCTATCACAAAGACAAAGCTTCTTCGATAATCACTTGTTGTGTCAACTATTGGCATGTCATCTGCCCGACCGGGGCGCACGCGGCGATGAGCGTCGCAGCCCAACTCTCTGAGGCAGTCTCATGCATCGACAAGTTTTCACCGCGCTCGCCGTGACCGGCGCAGCACTCGCGCTCGCCGCCTGCGGCAGCGACAACAACGCCGTCGCGCCCGTCGCGCCCGGCACCATCCTCGGTAGCACGCCAGGCTGGTTCGACGGCGACGTGGTGACATTCGATTACACGGCGCCGTTTCAGTGTAAGAATCCGCCGTCGGCCGGATCGGTGTCAGGATGCGAGCTGGGCGATACCGCGCAGACGGAGCCCGCCGCGAACACCGCGATTCCGGTTCTCTACGTCATGACGCCGATGGGGTTCAAACCGCCCGACAGCACGCTGCATTGCCCGACGGCGGGGAACTGCGTCACGCATCCGAGCGACGTCGACGTGAGCCGCGTGTTCGGCGCGGGAACGGAGAAGACGCCGCTGCCGCCGCACAGCCACATCATCATCGATCCAATGAATCACCAGCCAACGCCGTGGGTGCTCGAGGTGATCGGGGTGAAGGACGAAGCGACGTGGGACGACATCGTCGCGACGCAGAACCTGGGCGAAGTGCGGCGGCTCCAGCACATCGATCCGGGAAACGTGCATATCACCGACGACATCGAGACGAACATCTTCCTCTTCTTCAAGGTGCGTTGAGCGATGCGTGGAAGATTTCGCGTCTTTGGCTGGTCGGCGTCGGTCGCACCGCTGCTCGCCGTCGCGGGCGGCGGTGCGATCGTGCTCGGCGCGTGGTTGCCGTGGATGTCGTACTTCGCCGGGCTCGTCCCGCTGCGCGGCGTGATCGGCATCAACGGGCGGCTGTTGCTTGGGGCCGGTACGATCACACTGTTGCTGGCGGTGGTGATGGCGTTGAGCGCCAAACCTCGCGTGCGTGCATTCGCGCGGCGTTCGACCGGCGTGCTCGGGGTCGGCGTCGCCGTCGCGGCGGTGTGGCTGCTCATCGGCGTCCGAGAATTGACGCGCGTGCACACCTCGAACGCGATGCTTGCGCCGCGCGCCGGGATCGGTCTCGCCGTGGTATTCGCCGGCGGGGTCGTTCTCGCGTTCGCGGCGCTCGTTCCGGATCGGCGCGCAATGCGCGGCCTCACGACTACCAGCGGGCCAGTTGGACGAGCTGAATGACGTTGCCGCACGTGTCGTTCAGCTGGGCGATGGTGGAGCCGGTCGTTTCCGTTGGCGGCATGATGAACTCGCCGCCCGCCTTCTTGATGCGCTCGTAATCGGCTTTGATGTCGTCGGTGAAGAAGAGCGCCGCGGGCTGATGCTGTTGAAACAGTGCCTGCTGATAGGTCTTCGCGGCCGGGTTGTCGTTGAGCGCCAACTGTAACTCGGTGCCGTTCGGCTCATCCGGCGACACGACCGTCAGCCAGCGGTATGGGCCGTTCGAGAAGTCGGCTTTCTTCGCGAAGCCCAGCACGTCGGTATAGAAGTGCAGCGCCTTGTCCAGGTTGTCGACGTGAACGCTCGTCAGCTTGATCTTCATGGGATGATCCTCAGCGGTGTCGGTTCGAGTGTGTGTGCGTGCGTGTGCGGACGATCAGCTGGCGTGCGCGAGATACTCGTCCAGGCGCGCGTAGTCGGGTTCTGTGCCGATCTTCGCGTAAGGGAGACCCTGGTCGCGAGCTTCCTTGCTCGCGAAGAGAATCGCGAGCGTCACGGTCGTGCGGCCGTTATGCTCGATGAACGTCGTGGTGCTCGGTTGCTCGACGTCGTTTTTTATCGTGACGGAGACGAGGCGATTGGGTGGATCGACGTCGCGATACGTGCCGCTCACCTCGAACTCGCGGCCGTGCGCGTTTCGCCAGACGTAGCGCCACGCGCCGCCGGCACGCAGGTCGATCTCGCACACGGGCATGGTGAATCCGGCTGGGCCGGTGTGCCAGTTGGGGACGTGCTTCGGGTCGGTGAATACCGACCAGACGAGTGAGCGAGGCGCATCGAACGTGCGCGTGATCACGAGCTCGTGGTCGCTGGGCGTCGCGTAGGTGGTTTCGTGGCGCGCCGGCGTGGAGGCCACGGCGCGAGCTTCACTTCGAGGCGTCATCGTCCGTCTCCTCCATCAGATGCGTGAGGTATTCGTCGAGCCGCTCGTAGCTCGCGTCCCAGAAGAGGCGGTAGTTGTCCGCCCATTCGGCCACCTTCTTGATCGGGGCGGCGCGCAGGCGTCGTGGCCGCCGTTGTCCGTCGCGGCCGCGGGCAACGAGGCCGGCCCGTTCGAGCACCTTGAGGTGCTTCGAGACCGCGGGGCCGCTCATGGAGAATGGTCGCGCGAGCTCGCCGGCCGTGCATTCGCCTTCGGCGAGTCGCGCGAGGATGGCGCGCCGCGTGGGGTCGGCGAGGGCGGAGAAGGCGAGTGAGAGAGAATCGAGGGACATATATAACCAAAAGGTTATCTAACTGAGTGGTTATATAAGGCGATGAGCGCGGGGTGTCAAGCACCCGTTCGTTACGCGAGCGGAGGGCGCGCGACGCCTTCTTTTTTGTCATCCCGAGCGCAGGCGCTCCTCTGCTGTCATCCCGAGCGCAGGCGCGCAGCGCCGGAGTCGAGGGACCCCCGTCCCGACGGAGGAGTCCTATGCAGCACTCCGCCGAGCAAGGGGTCCTTCGCTACGCTCAGGATGACATGGTGCTCGCTGACGCTCGCTCGGAATGACAGGTACATTTGAGGCTCTGCCCGCAACCCCGCAGCCCCGCCCTTCGCAGCCCGTGACCGATGAACCTTCGCCGACGCATCATCGCTGGACTCACTGCGCTCAGCGCATTCAGCGCGGCATGCGCCGCCCATGACGCCGGCCAGGGGGCGCGTGTCGTTTGCGTCTCGAAGCAGATCAACGAATTCTTATACGACATCCACGCCGAGTCGGTGCTGGTCGCGCGCGACCTGACGTCGGTCTATCCGCCGCAAATCACGAAGCTCACCTCGGTCGGCTATCATCGCGCGCTGAGTGCCGAAGGCATCCTGTCGATGCACCCGACCATGCTCCTCACCGACGGCAATCTCGGTCCCGCGGCGGTCGTCACGCAGGTCAAGCAGGTCGGCATTCCCGTCGTCACGATGGCGCCCGGAAATACACCGGACAGCTCGCAGCTCCTCATGAAGCAGCTCGGCCAACTATTCCACCACGAAAAGCAGGCGGACAGCGTCATTGCGCAATGGAACGCGGACATGAAGAGCGCGCTCGCCGACACGGTGAAATGGGCAGGCGCGAAACCGCCGCGCGTGATGATCATGCACATGGGGCAGATCGCGAACAACTATCTCGCGATCAAGCGCGGATCGCCCGGCGATCAGATCATTCGCTGGGCCGGTGGCGTCAACGCGATCGATTCCGTCGGCGGCATGATGCGCCTCACTCCGGAGCTCATCGCGAAGGCGGCGCCCGACATCATCATCGCCACCGACGTCGGCTTCGACCGGCTCGGCAGCGCCGAGAAGTTTGCCGAGATGCCGGGCGTCGCCGAGACGCCGGCCGGCAAGGCGAAGCGCATCTACCGCGTCGACGAGACCGAGATCATGTATTTCGGACCGCGCACGGCGGCGAGTCTCAGAAAGATCGCGGGATGGCTGCATCAGTAACGCCAGTGGCGGTCGCGCGGTGACGTCGTCTCGAGATTCGTTCGCGGGCACGTACATCGTGCTCGCGATCCTGCTGGCGATCGCGGTCTGCGCATCGGCGGGGATCGGCGCGTTCTCATTCACGCCGGGCCAGATGGCGCGCTTCATGGGGGAGGCGTTGCGCCTGCGCGAGGCCGGCACCACGGACACGCTCGCGCGCAACGTCTTTCTGCAGCTGCGGCTTCCACGCGTCCTCCTCGCCGGGCTGACCGGTGCGGTGCTCGGCGTTTCTGGAACTCTCATGCAAGGACTGTTTCGGAATCCGATCGTCGAGCCGGGGCTCGCGGGCACGTCGGCCGGCGCGGCATTCGGCGCGGCGCTCGTGTTCGTGCTCGGCAGCGGCACCATGCTCGCCTTCACGACCATCCTCGGCGCCTTCGCCGTGCCGCTCCTGGCATTCGTCGGTGCGTTCGCGGCGACGATGCTCGTGTACCGCGTTGCCTCGTCGTTCCGAAAGGTCAACATCTTCACGTTGCTGCTGGCGGGAATCGCGGTGAACGCCGCGTGCGGTGCAGGGACGGGGTTCCTGTCGTACATCGCGCGCGATCCGCAAGCGCGCAACATCACGTTCTGGAACCTCGGCACGTTCACCACCGCGGATTGGCGCGGCACCACCATTGTGCTCGTGTGCTTCGTGGTGTGTTTCGTCTGGACGCTGCGCGCCGGAAAGGCACTCAACGCATTGATGCTGGGTGAGGACGAAGCGGCGCTCCTCGGAATCGATCCCCAGCGATTGATCGGACGTCTGCTCTTCGTGAATACGGTCATGGTGGCCGCGGCCACGGCGATGGTGGGCGTCATCGCGTTCGTGGGACTCGTGGTGCCGCACGTGCTTCGCATGCGGCGATCCTCGGATTACACGTTTTTGCTGCCGGCATCGGCGCTGCTCGGCGCGCTGTCGATGGAAACGATCGACATCATCGCGCGCGTGATCATCGCGCCCGCCGAGTTGCCGGTGGGCATCATCACGGCGGTGGTGGGAGCGCCGGTGTTCCTGTGGATTCTGCTGCGCGACAGCCGTCCGGGAGCGGCAGGTTTTCGTGGTTGAGCTTCGGAACGTCAGCTATGCGGTAGGCGGCATGCGCATTCTCAACGATGCGAGCGCCTGCTTTCGGAGCGCCAGGTTCAACGTGATTCTTGGCCCGAATGGCGCGGGAAAGTCGACGCTGCTGCGCATCGCGACCGGACTGTTGCATCCGACGAGCGGCAGCGTGCTGTATGACGATCGTCCGATCGACTCGTTCGACACGATGGAGTTGGCGCGCGTGCGCGCGGTGCTGTCACAGCATGTCGAGCTGGCATTTCCAATGCGCGCGGCGGACGTGGTGATGATGGGCCGCTATCCACATTACGATCGCGTGGCGACGGTCCATGACCGTGACGTCGTTGCACGCGCGATCGAGCTGGTGGGAATGACGGACAAGCGCGATCAATCGTATCCGACGCTCTCAGGCGGCGAGCAGCAGAAGATTCAACTCGCTCGCGTGCTCGCGCAGATCTGGAGCGACGACGCACCGGGCGACGCAACGCGGGGCGGCGGCCGGCCAGGACGATTCTTGTTTCTCGACGAGCCGACGACGAGCCTCGACGTTCATTATCAGATTCATCTGCTCGACGTCGCGCGCTCGTTGCTCGATTCCGGGTGCACGGTGATCGCGATCCTGCACGACTTCAATGTCGCGCTCGAGTACGGCGATCACTTCGTGTTGCTCGATCGCGGCAGTGTGGCGTTGGAGACCGATGATGCCGCGTCGCTCCCGCAGGAAGAGCTCGAGCGCATTTTCCGCGTGCGGGCCCGGCGCATCGACGACGGAGGCCGCGGCTTCTGGCGCTTCTCATTGTGAGGACTGTCGTCGGCTCGTTGGGAATGTGTTGTCCTCGGGCGTACGTTCAACGTGTGAGAACCGAGCCATGACAAAGAAGCG
>DATNEW010000002.1 GCA_035606695.1 Gemmatimonadaceae bacterium | reverse complement strand
CGATAGAGCGAGTTGTCGTCGCGCCAGACGCGCACGTTGTAGCCGCCGGTCGCGGCGTGAAAGTGCAGCCAGTTGATCGACGGCGGAATGCCGACGGCCTGGTACTCGTCGTCCTCGAGATGGAACAGGATGTTGTCGCCGATAACGTAGCCGTCGTAATTGACAGCGACGAACTGCTTCGCCATGTCGACGGGAAATTTAGCCACGCTGTTGACGGCCAGCTTACTGATCAGCTTCAGCGCATCGGGACCCTTGATGTTCAGGTCGGCCATGTGGTGCGACTGATCGAACAGCACCGCCGTGCGGCGCCACGCCATCTGCTCGTCTCGCCAGTTCGTGAACTCCTGCACTACGCGCGGGACCACGGCCGGCGGGGCCTTCGATTCCCACAGGAGCTTGATTGGGCTACCGGCCTTCTGAATCGCCTGCTCGAGATTCTTCACCACGCTACGTTTACTCCGGTTATCCAGGTGCATCACACACCTGTCTCGTCGCGATGCCGCGGTGCGAGATTCTACTTCATGAGACGCGAAGCGAAGAAAAACTGCGCGCGTGATCGTCAGCTCGGGTCGGCGCACTCCGGGAGGGAACTGAAGAACCCGGGCGGCAACCAGGCGCCGTTCTCGACGTGCTCGTTGAGGGCCGCCGATTGCGACGACACGTTGTTGAACTCCATGATCGGGTCGCCGGCGGCCGATACGAGCAGCACACGGCCCTCCCCCGGCACCGTGATCAGCACGTTCCCGTTGGGCTGATACTGGTGGCTGCCCATCTCCGCCGAATAGAAGCGCGCTTTTCCGCCGTACATGTCGTCGGTGACGGCCTTGGTCTTCGGGTCGATCTTCAGAATGTCCGAGCGGCCGCGCCCCGTGTTGTTGCTGTAGACCGAGATCCGGCCGTCGGGCAGGAAATCCGGATCGTGCTGCTTGATCCACGGACCGACATTCCACCATTTGAGCTCGTACGTATCGGGATCGATGACGGCCACGAGGTCGAGCTCGCGAAAGCTCAGTAGCAAATCTCCCGCCTCGAACATCGGAAACTGCGGTGCCAAAGCCGCGCTCAGCACATCGACGTCGTTCGGGTGAAAGAAATCGGAATCGCGGTCCTCCGGGTCGGCGTGGAGGTGGTGGAACGGATAATCGGGGCGAATGCCTAACACGAACGCGTTCGGACCGAGCCGCTGGATGATGTCTTCGATGAGCCCGATCTCGCGGATCGTGGCGCCGGTCTCCGCGTCGAAGTTCAGCAAGTAGTGGTACTGCGCGTAGTGCGAGCCCTCCGCGCGCCAGACCCAGATGCTGCCGTCGTCTGCGACGGTCATCGAGTGATGGAAAATCCCCTCGCGGGTCCAGATGGGGTGGCCACAGGCGTCGATCCTCGCCATCACGTCGCCGCCGTCGAAGCCGACGATCACGGAGCCGTCGCGCAGCACCTGAAAGGCGTGCGGCATGTCGGTGCCGCTCGACGGCCCGCCGGAGTCGAGCGCGCGGTAGTCGATGCGCCAGGTATGAAGCTTCCGGCCCGACGTGTCGTAAGCCCAAGCAGCGTACGCATGCGTCGAGTCGTCGCTACCGAGGAATACGAACAGGCCGTCGCCGATACGAGCAGGATCGTGAATGGTGAACGCCTCGCGCGCGGCGCCTTTCGGCGGCTCGATCCGCCGGCCGCGCGGCACGATTTCGCCGGCGCGCACGATGCTTCCGACCGCGTACGACGAGTCCTGAATCAAGCGGAACGGCCAGATCTGATAGTGCGCGACGACGACGCCGTAGCCGAAAGCGCCGATCGCGACAATGAACGCCGCCGACGCCAGCTGTACGCGTTTTGCCGTCCGGTCGGACCTGTTCACAGCCAAGGAATCTCCTCCGAGCTACTCGCCCCCCGCGACCCGCACGAATGCAATGCCTGTGCCAGCCCCGACTTGGCGCCCAATTTGCATGCGTTCCGTCTAGACGGACCGAGATGCCGCAAGGAGGACGCGCATGAAACGTTTAGCCGTGGCGGTTTGCCTGTTGTCACTGGCCACGAGTGCCGAAGCGTATGTCGGCCCCGGAATGGGGCTCGGCGTGATCAGCGCGGTTCTCGGCTTTTTGACGGCGATCGTGCTGGCCCTCGCCGGTATGGTCTGGTACCCGGTCAAGCGCATGATCCGCGCGCGGCGAGGCGCCGCGCCCGTGGCCGCGCCCGGCGACGGTCGGTCGAGCCCCGAGCCGCGGACTTCCGGAACCGAGCAGTAGCAAGGGTCATGAGCGTCGCGGCGCTCATCCTGAGCAGCGTGATTTTCGTCGAAGCGTTCTTCCAGCTCCGCTTGGACAGGCAGACAAGAGCGGTCATTGCGATCTCGCGCGATGCCTTCGGCGCCCTCTCCGACGAACGGCTCGGCGACGACGAGAAGGAGGCCTGCGCACGGCGCGCGTCGCGTCTGATACTGAAGGCGACCTCGCTGATCGTCTTGAAGCTCGCGGCGATCGCTGTGGTTCTGTACGCGATTTTCCTCGGCGTCGCTTGGATCCATCCGTCGAGCGCCGCGAGCTTGTTCGCGGCCTTGACGTCGCCGGTCGTCCTCGTATCGGTAACGGCGGTTTCCTGCGGCTATGCCTGGGTGAGAAATGCGATTCTCGGATAGATACAGCACGGTCGAGCGCGCGCTCCACTACCTCGCCTTCTCGGTTCCGTTCGTGCAGAAGGCGCTGGCGGAGCTCGAGAACGATCTGTTCGCGCGCAACCGCGACCGATCGCGATCCGAGCGCGAGGTATTCATCACGGGTTTGCCGCGCGCGGGCACGACGCTGCTGCTCGACCTCCTCTACCGCACGGGCGAGTTCTGCAGCTTCACCTATCGCCACATGCCGTTCATCCTGGCGCCGCTGATCTTCGGGCGCGTCTCGAAGGCGAGCGCGCGCGCCGACCACGAGATCGAGCGCGCGCACGGAGACGGCATGCAAGTCTCGCTCGACAGCCCCGAGGCCTTCGAAGAGGTCTTGTGGCTCACGTACCTGCGCGATCGCATCGTTTCGGAGCGAACGCTCGAGCCGCTGACGATCGGGATGGTCTCGCAGGAATTCGAGGACGCGTTTCGCGC